>JBCBOO010000260.1:0-9538 GCA_039821235.1 Planctomycetota bacterium | reverse complement strand
CTCCGGACTGACCGCACGACGATGATCAACGTGGTGAAACGGAAGGAAAGCTGCGCGAGCAGAATCAGCCACAACCCCAAACTTTTTGCAGTCCAGCGTTAGCCCCGGTTTCCCGGACAACCGTGGCTAACGCAGTGCGGCTCAATCTCAATTTGGATCGTTGACCTGACATCAGGCCGCGCGGCGAAGTTTCTTTTCGACTCGTTCGGGCGGTTTTCGCCATCGCCGGTGCAGCCACCAGTACTGCTCGACTGATTCGCCGACGCTGGCGGCTAGCTGTCGGTTGTACCAACGGGTGAGCGTTTGCACGCTGTCGCAATCGCCATTGGGATCATCCAACGGATCGGCGACCCCCACACAATTTGATTCGAACTGCATCGGTTTTCCATCGATGCGCCGCGTCATGCCGGCCATCATCGGAGCGTTGGTTCCGAGCGAAAAGAGCGCCAGTGCTTTGTGGCACGATGCCGGCACGCCCAAGAAGTTGACCCAGCAGCCCTTTGGTCCGGCATGTTGGTCCGCGAGGATTGCCAAGGTCCCGCCGTCGGCCAAGTGTCGATCGACTTCGGCTGCGCAACCCTCTTTGTCCACCATGCGTTGACCCTTTGCGCTTCGAAATCGTTCGACCCAGCGGTGCAGGAAGGGATTGTCGAGTCTGCGAGCAATCGTCGTGGCTTCACAGCCCATCAAGCCAGCCGTGTATCCGCCGATTTCAAAGTTCCCGAAGTGCCCGGTGACCATCACGAGCGGACGCTTGGAGAGATTGCGAAGTAGGATTTCGCGGTTGTTTCGAAACCGAACGTATTGGCCCCAATTGGTCAGGTGCAGACGCCGCTGCGCCCAGGCAATCTCGCAGACCATCAACAAAAGCGAATGCCACATCGCCTTTTCAAGTCGCCGTCGCTGCTGGGGTGTCGCGTCGGGAAAAACCTGCCGCAGATTGGATTCGGTGATCGAACGTCGGATGCGAATGGGACCGGTCAAGACACCGGCAAGACACCGGCAAACCGAATCACCCATCTCCAGCGGCATCGTTTGGATCACGGCGACGACGAAACGGACCAACGCATAGGCGAGAAAATCCCCGGCCGTCTTGCCGGATCCGGCCAAACGTTGTCGGAGCCTTTGAGATTCAGAATTCGTCACGAAGCGATGCTGGGAGAAGTAACGGGAAGTGCCGTGGTGTTTTCGGGAACCCGAGGATTCTCTCAGATGCCCGCCTCGCGGCTCCAGATCAATCTGACGACTTCTCAAGCGGAAATTGGTTGGATCAGAAAGCAGTGAACCAGTATTTCCGACAATTGAGAGTGCTCGCCCGGCACCCGTGGTTGTTCGATTCGAGCTCGAACGCGAACATGCCCACCCGTGGTTCATTCGATGACGACGCTTTCGCCTCCAAAGACTTCACGCCCGATGGATTCCCACGCAGATTCGAGTTCGGCAGCCAAGTCGACTGCCTCCTCCGACGCTCCCTGTGCGATCATCCTTGCCGCCGGCAAGGGGACGCGGATGAAGAGCGATCTCCCAAAAGTACTTTGCCCGGTCGTGGATCGCCCGATGATCCATTTCGTGCTTGACGCACTTCAGGCCGCGGGGATTCAACGTCAAATCGTCGTCGTGGGATACGAAGCCGATCGAGTACGTGGCGAATTGGCAACGAGAAACGACCCTAATATCCGGTTCGTGTTGCAGGAAGAGCAGCTGGGCACCGGGCACGCCGTCCAGTGTTGCCGCGACGAGTTGGCGGGACAAAAGGGACCAACGATTGTGGTTGCCGGAGACTCGCCCCTGATTCAGTCCGCCAGCTTGAAAACGCTGTTCGACTCTTTCCAAAAGAACCAACCCGCGCTCCTCCTCGGGACACTTAAGAAAGACGACCCGACCGGGCTCGGCCGAATCGTCCGCAACGACGCAGGCGAGTTCATCGGCATCGTTGAGCACAAAGATGCAACGCCCGAGCAGCTGGCCATCACGGAGGTCAACATGAGCACGTATCTGTTTCGTACGCCGGACCTGCTGGACGCGCTCGACCTTTTGACAAACGACAACGCCCAGTCCGAGTACTATCTAACGGACAGTGCTCAGTTGCTTCGGGAATCGGGCCGTCCCGTGGAGGCCCTGCCGGCACTTCAGCCTTGCGAGTCGCTTTCGATCAACAACCCCGACGAGCTCCGGTTGGTCGACGAAACGATGCGGAAAATGGGTTATGCGTGAACTAAAGATCTTTAGCGGCCGAGCGAACCCCGAACTCGCGCTCAAAATTTGTCGCCACCTCCACCTGGAACCGGCCGCCATCTCCCTGGGCAAGTTTCCTGATGGCGAGAATTTTTGCAAGCTCGACGAAGACGTTCGCGGGCGCGACGTGTTCCTGGTCCAGTCCACCTGCCCGCCGGTCAACGACAACTTGTTCGAGTTGTTGGTGATGATTGACTGCTGCAAACGCGCCAGTGCCGAACGCGTCACGGCGGTGATTCCGTACTATGGCTACGCACGACAGGATCGCAAAGACGAAGGGCGTGTTCCGATCACTGCCAAGATGGTGGCCAACTTGATCGCACGTGCGGGTGCCGATCGTGTTTTGACGATGGACTTGCACGCCGCACAGATCCAAGGTTTCTTTGACGTCCCGGTCGACCACTTGTACGCCGCTCCGGTGCTGAACGAGCACTTCGGTAATCGGGGGCTGACCGATGATCGCATCGTGGTCGTCAGCCCGGACGAAGGCAGCATCAAGCGGGCGCTCGGCCACGGCAAGCGACTCGGCGGCAGTTTGGCGATCATCGACAAACGTCGGACCAGTGCAACGGAAGTCAAACAGAGCACCATCATTGGCGGGCCGGTCGAAGGCAAAATCGCGCTGATGTTCGATGACATGATCAGCACCGCCGGTTCGATCTGCGGTGCCGCCCAATTGGTCCACGATGCGGGCGCGGCTGAAATCCATTTGGCGTGCACCCATGGCGTCCTCTGCGGTCAAGCCATCGAACGGTTGCGAGACGCGCCGGTGGACTCCATCACCGTCACCGATACGGTTCCGATCTCGGCCGAAAAGATGCTTCCCAAAATGGTCCAGCTTTCCGTCGCACCGTTGCTGGCCGAAGCAATCAAGCGAATTCACCACGATCAATCCATCAGCGAACTTTTTCGCGAGCGTTGATCCATGGGGCTCTTGCGTCACCGAGCGTTGTCATTGCTGACCGAGTGCACCGGGGATGAGATTTGGAATGTTGCGCACTGTGAATCACGGGGTGTTCCCGAAGCTTGGATTCGCGAACTCGCCGATGCATTCGAATCCAGTTTCCAACGCGACGATCAAACGATCTACACCGACGAGGGGCCGATCAATCAGTATCACGGGATCCGTGACATCGATCTCGCGATCAAACTGGCCGGGACCTTGGGCATCCAAGTCACGGCACATTCCATCGCCGTCATGAGTCGGCGAAGACTCGTGCAAGCCATCAAAGACGCCGTCTCCTACGGTGATGACGAACTGTAGGAAATGCGTTTTCGTGCAAGAACGACTGATCAATCCACATGTAGTTCTTGAAACGCCGTGTGCTCGCCCGTTTCGTATCCACCCCAGCGACTCCGATGCATTGCGTGGATGTAGCCGCCGGAGGGATCCGACCAACGGGTCGCTCGTTGTTTAGAGAACGCATCGGCGGAGTATCCTTGATACGCGGCCGTTTTCTTGCTGGCGTCGTAGTTCGGATAGCGTGCCATTCGCTGGTTGCGACCGTTGACGAAGAGTTGATCGACTTCGAGCCCTTCGGGCGTCCTCGCCGAGTAAGCTCCGTCTTGGGCGGGCAGCCAATTGAGCGAGAGTTTGGCACCACCGCTCAAAATGGCGCCGCCTTCGTTTTCCGCCCGATAAACGACGGGAGCGGCTTCGGTGCCCGAATCGGCTGGATCGAAGGTGAGCGTTTCGGTTAGGTAATAGACACCGTCGGCGACATGTACCGTGATAGGCTCTTGCCCCGCTTTGCTCCGAGCGAGTTGTTGTGCACGCGCGAGAGTCGCAACCGGCTTGGCTTTGTTTCCCGCTTCACGATCGTCACCGGCCGGGTGCACGTAGATATCAAAGGCGTTGCAATCGCAACAAACCATGCATGTCATCATCAAGCATGCGAGTGCCTGCGCGAGTGTCCGCGCGATGGTCGAAAGTGCGAGCTTGTTCATGTTCCGTCCGTCTAATCTTCTGTTGTCTCGAATCAGTCCAAGTGCTCTTGGCGGTAGCACCCGGGCGTTTGTCCTGTTTCACGTTTAAACACCGCGCTCAGTCGTTCCTTGTGACTAAACCCGGTGCGCTTCGAAATCTGTTCGAGCGTCATGGAGGTTTCTCGCAAGAGCTGTTTGACCCGCTCGATTTGCGTTTGGGTAATCAACTCGCGCGGTGTCATGTCGAGTTCGACGCGCAGGCGACGTTCCAGCGGGCGACGAGACAGCGATGAGAACTTCACGACATCAGCGACGTTAATGCCATCGCAGGCAGCTTGGCGGATAAAGCGACACACCCTGGCCAGCTCTTTGTCCTCGACCGCGACGACTTGAGTGGTTTGCCGCTCGGTTACCGACAAGGGCACGACAAACTCGGTTTCCTGCTCGGGGGCAATGCCCAGCAACATGCCGTGAAGCACCTGTGCCGCCCGATATCCGACTCGCTTCGCATTGGGCCGAACACTCGAAAGACTTGGGTCGCACATCATGCAGATCGCATCATCATCGTCGACACCGATCACTCCCAGATCGTCCGGGATCGCGACGTCCACCGAACGGCAAGCATTCAGTACCTGTTGGCCACGAATGTCATTGCAAACGAGCAAGCCGGTCGGACGCCCGAGGTTGTCAATCCATTCCGCCATTTGCTTGAGGTCAAAAACGCCGGCTTGTTCCTGGGTGGTGAGCGTTCCCGACGGGCTTCCACCGGACTCGTAAACGGAAAGTTCACAACCGGCTTCATGGACGAGCTTGCGGAAATGATCGCGACGAGCCATCGAGTAGGAGGCGAAACGAAAGCCACTGAACGCGAATTTCCGAAAACCACGTTCCCAAAGGTGGTCGAACGCGAGTTGGGCGACTGCCCTGTTGTCTGTTTCAACTTGCGGTACGCCTTGGAATTTTCGGTTGCATCGAACATCGACGATTGGAACACCTAAGCGTCGTAGTGGTTCGATCGTGTGCGAGTCGACTCGGGCAATGACGCCAGTGACACCCGCCTCCTCGATCCAGTCCGGTAGCTCCGAGTCGAGCATCATTTCCTGGTGCAACAACGACCAATCAACCTGAGTCCGAGCAAACAACGAGACGCCGGCTAGCAGTTCGCGCCCGTAGGCGCGGGATGCTTCGACGATCAGAGCGATTCGCGGGCGGGGAGCGCTGGATTTCAAGGTCAGTACGGATCGGAACGCCGAAACGCAAAGCATTATCTATGGAGCGCAAGTCGTTAGCATTCTGTTCGATGCTTTCGTTAGTCTTGGGCTGGTCTTATTGAAGATTGCCTGGTTTTTGCGACGTTTGTTGAGTGCGCCGCAATTACGTCAGTCAACGCAAAAGATTAGCTTCTTGCCAGCTTGTTTGCAAATCTGGAAACGGGAATGACCGTTGGAATTCGTGACGCATACTTCCCGCCGGTTGTTTGCTTTATGGTGCTTTCAAACGACCACTGCAGATGACTTCGTCGGAGGTCTCTGCCCATCAAGACCCCTGCGTTGCATCACTAGGAAATACCGTGACCTCCACTCAGAAATCACCTTCGGCATTTCAAGGCAGTCTTCCCAAGATTGGTATCCGTCCCACGATCGATGGACGACTGGGTGGCGTTCGTGAGTCGTTAGAAGACCAGACCATGAATCTGGCCAGGTCCGTGGCTGAGTTGATTGCGTCAAACGTTCGTTATCCCACCGGGGACTCGGTCGACGTGGTGATCGCCGAGACGTGTATTGGAGGCATCGCAGAAGCAACCGCGTGCGAGAGTCAATTCCGCCGAGAGAACGTCGGTGTTTCTTTGACGGTTACGCCGTGTTGGTGCTACGGCAGCGAAACGATGGACATGGATCCGCTGCGTCCCAAGGCAGTCTTCGGTTTCAACGGAACGGAGCGGCCAGGCGCGGTTTATTTGGCGGCCGTCTTGGCCGGGCATACGCAAAAAGGCATCCCCGCGTTCGGAATCTATGGGCGTGATGTCCGAGAGGCAGGTGAACTCGACATGCCCGTCGATGTTCGGGCCAAGATTCTGGACTTTGCCCGCTGCGGGTTGGCGGCCGCGTTGATGAAGGGCAAGTCGTATCTATCGATGGGCGGCACTTCCATGGGTATTGCTGGTTCGATGGTTGATTTCGCTTTCTGGGAAAAATGGCTGGGCATGCGAGTCGAAGACATCGACATGACCGAGTTTGTCGGCCGCATGAACAAAGACCAGTACGACCAGGATGAATTTCAAGAAGCGATGGAGTGGGTCAAGGCGCATTGCCCGGAAGGCCATGACTATAACACCGATGAGACCAAGCGGACGCGAGAACAACTCGATAGTGAGTGGCAAGATAGCGTAAAGATGTCACTCATCGCCCGCGACTTGATGGTTGGCAATCCAAAACTCAATGACATGGGGCTTGGCGAACAGGCGCAAGGTCACGGCGCGATCGCGTCGGGTTTTCAGGGTCAGCGACAGTGGACGGATCACTTTCCCAACGGCGATTTTTTGGAAGCGGTCCTCAACACATCTTTCGACTGGAGTGGAAAACGGGCTCCCTACATCGTTGCCACCGAAAACGATGCGCTGAACGCAGCGACGATGTTGTTCGGTTACCTGCTGACCAATACGGCACAAGTCTTTGCAGATCTACGGACATACTGGAGTCCCGATGCGGTGTCCGGCGCTTGCGACGGATACCAGTTGAGCGGCGAAGCCAGCGACGGGCTATTGCATTTGATCAACTCGGGGCCCGCCACGCTCGACGGGACGGGCCAACAAACCGACGGCAATGGCAAGCCGACGATGAAACCGTTTTGGGAGATCAGCGACGAGGAGATCGAAAAGTGCTTGAAGGCGACCACGTGGCATCCATCGATCACGGAGTACTTTCCCGGTGGCGGAATGAGCACTCGTTATAAAACAAAAGGTGGCATGCCAGCGACGATGACTCGAATCAACTTGGTCGATGGCTTGGGCCCGGCTTTGCAAATCGCGGAAGGGCACACGGTCGAACTGCCGGACGCTGTGCATGACGTCTTAGACAACCGCACGAACCCGACATGGCCGACCACTTGGTTCGCCCCCAACGTCACCGGCCGCGGAGCGTTCACGTCCACTTATGAAGTGATGAATCACTGGGGCGCAAATCACTGTGTGATGACGGCGGGCCACGTCGGCCATCTCTTCATTACGTTGGCTTCGATGTTGCGCATCCCGGTTTACATGCACAACGTCGACGAGTCGCGGGTGTTTCGACCAAGTGCTTGGAATGCTTTTGGAACTGACAATCTCGAGTCGGCAGACTTTCGCGCCTGCCAGAACTTTGGCCCGCTTTATGGCCGAAATTGACAATCGGCACGCGTCGTTATTGATCAACCGCCGCTTCAGCTCACGAATCGGTGCGGCTGAACGTTCACCCAACATCAAGACTCCCAACATTGGTCGTATGGCTGAAGAAGGGCTACGTCTGACCCACCATCGGCACCATGAACTATTTTTCAAAATTCGTCTCCGCGTGGTTCATCTTCAGTATCGCCTTCCTTTGGACCATTCGTCCGGCGGTTTCGAAAGCAGATGATTTTCCTCCGAACTTGATTGTCGTGTTTACGGACGATCAGGGATTTGAAGATGTAGGTTGCTTTGGGTCGCCTGACATTCGCACGCCGCGTTTGGACGCGATGGCTACCGAAGGCATGAAGTTCACCAATTTCTATGCTCAGCCCATCTGTGGTCCATCGCGCGCGGCTTTGATGACAGGTTGTTACCCCTTACGTGTTGCCGAACGTGGCAATGTGAAACAGGTTCATCCGATTCTTCACAGTGACGAAATCACGATCGCGGAGGTCTTGAAAACGAGAGGATACGCGACCGCTTGTTTCGGGAAGTGGGATCTCGCGAAACACTCTCAAAGCGACTTTTTCATGGATTTGTTTCCAACGCGTCAGGGGTTTGATGAGTTCTTCGGAACTCCCACCAGCAACGATCGCATCGCAAATCTCTACCGAAACGAGAGGTTGATCGAACCCAAGACGGATCTTGCGACACTCACCCGCCGATACACCGATGAAGCGATTCGGTTCATCGCGGAGAATAAGACGCAACCATTTTTCGTGTACCTCCCCCATTCGATGCCGCACACGAAACTGGATGCCTCACTTCGGTTCAAGGGAAAAAGTAAACGCGGGCTCTACGGTGACGTGATCGAAGAAATTGATTTCAACGTCGGCCGCCTTTTGGATGCGATTCGCGATTTCGATCTCACTGAGAACACGTATGTCCTCTTCACGAGTGACAACGGTCCTTGGTTGATCAAGAACAAGGGCCTTGCAGACGGGAGACTGAAACAGGATCACGGCGGTTCCGCCGGCGTTCTCCGCAGTGGCAAGGTTTCGACGTTTGAGGGCGGGTTGAGGGTGCCCACCATCGTATGGGGGCCAGGACGCGTGCCGCCTGGAACCACTTGCGACGCTCTCGCCAGCACGCTTGATGTCCTGCCGACGTTTGCCGCACTCGCCCAAGCGGAGGTGCCAAGTGACCGGGTCATTGACGGAGAAGATATCCGACACCTCTTTCACGGCGAATTTGAGAAGGCTGATCCAGAGAAGGTGTTCTACTACTATCTGCGAGTCCATCTGCAGGCCGTCCGCCAGGGGAAGTGGAAATTGCATCTGCCGCGCGACAAGGAACCCGTTGGGGCAGCACCGTTTAGCCGCAACCGGCACATTGCACCTGCCGATCGAATCGGATTTGAAGTTCCATTTCTGGTTGATTTGGAACGTGACCTCGGCGAAACCAAGGATGTGTCGGCGCAACACCCTAAGGTCGTTGAGAAGCTACTGGGACTTGCGGAAGAGATGCGAAACGATCTTGGGGATTATGACCGCGTTGGAACCAATATGCGCTTCTTTGATCCCCTGGAATCGCTTCCCAAGTCACCACCTGTCCCTCCATCTCCAAAGCGAACACAACCGAAGCGTTCGACTAAGCAACGGTGACCGTCTCAACGGGGTCCAACGCCCGATGCTCCACACCGACCGGTTCTCGGGCGAAGACCTGTTGCGCCACCGGTGTTGGCGGGCGATGCTCTATCGAAGCCAGGCGATCATGTACCGAGAGTGGCAAACGCCGAACGAGAGGCCATCGAGAATGCAAAGGCGGACATCGATCTGATTGATGGGCGTGACTCGGCTCACCCACTGGTCATTCGGACGCAAGCGGTCGTGGGGCAACTGTAAACCACGGAAGGCGTCGCTTCGGGCAACGCAACAGGCTGGACTGCTAAAAGTTTGGGTTGCGGCTGTTTTAGATTGCTTACATTTTGTTCCGCCCATTAGCCCCGAATGG
>JBCBOO010000025.1:0-37328 GCA_039821235.1 Planctomycetota bacterium | reverse complement strand
TACCATGGTCTGTGCCTCCAACCCGAGTTTGTGAATACACACTCAAGTGTGGGCTAAATATGACGCATTGGTTCTGGCACGAAGCCTCCTTATGTGGAGCGAACTAAAGGAGATCTCATGACACGACTTCTTGCGGCGTAGACACTGCCGGTCGACAACTCCAATGCACCGGCGACGCGTTGGATGCTTTGTGACTGCAGGACGGATAGCTCAAACGCCAACCACGTCGTTTCTTCCACCTCGCTGCGGACGACCGAAGCTGCGATCGCGTAGACCTCGCGTCGATATTCCGTCTCGATCAACTCCTCGGTTTCCGTGTCGGCCGATGGAATCGCGTGGAGGGCATCGAGTATTTCGCTGCCACCGGCGGCCCGCTCGCGAGGACCTCTTGAGAGGGCTTTCAAAACGGCGTTCTTCGTGATTCGGCTCAGCCAGTGCCGGAAGGGTGGACCCGATTCCGTCGATTCGTAACGACCGATCGCCGCGGAAACGGACAGTAGAACTTGCTGGACTAAATCCAGTGAATCGCTGTGCTGCAACCCACATCGTCTGGCAATTCGAAAAATGACGGGTCTGTAAATCTGTTCAAATCGTTCCCACGCCTCGCGATCGTTCGGATCACGGACCTGAGCGATCAGGCTGTCGCTTGTTTCTGGGAACTCTTGCAAAGCTGTCTCCAACAACGTGTCACCAGGACTCATCCGGCAGCCGGACGATTTTGACACGAATCCACGGAAAAGGGTCGAACTTTTCGGTTCGTCGGATCGCGGTCGGTTTTCTCCGTGTCGAAATCGGCGACTTCGGGGGGGCGGATTCTTGTCCCAGAACCAATTTGGCCGTTGTTGACGGATTCTTGTCCCCGAGGACGTATTTATTGACAAGTAACATCCTATAAAATTGCCCCGAGGACGCGTCACGCCCCATGGACTCCAAGTCACTGTTCGAGATTCTGATCCGCGAAAACACGGAAATGCTGCTCGCTTTTCTGCGTTCGAGCGTGCGTGATGGACACGCGGTGGACGACCTCTACCAAGAGACGTTTCTGGCGGCTTGGAAGCGTTTGTCGGACTATGACCGGAAGCGTCCGTTCGGCCCCTGGCTCAGAGGCATCGCGCAAAACGTCGTTCTTGCGCACTACCGAAGTACGGCTCGCGCTGACACACCGCTCGATTGCGAAGCGATTCAGTGGCTCGATCGGCGATTTGAAGCCATTCAAAAGAAACCGGGGGATACGTTTCAAGAGAAACTCACTGCCCTGCATGGCTGCGTCGAGGAACTGCCGGAGCCGTATCGAGAGCCGGTGACGCTGCGTTATCTGGAGCAGCATTCGGTCGAGCAGGTGTCGTCTTCGTTGCGGGTGACTCGTGAAGCCTTGAAGAAGCGATTCGCGCGAGCCAAGTCGCGGCTGGCGGATTGCCTTGAGAGGAAATTAAACGTCATGGAGGCCGGCTCATGAGTCGCAAGGAAGACGAATCACGTGCGTTCGACCACGAATCGCTTCGTGACGCGTGGATTGAGGCGTTGCTCACGTCTCTCTCACCACAAGATCACGAAGATCGTATCGCTCAACTGATGAATCACATCGATTCGCCGCGTGAACTCGTCGATGCAAGTGACGTTGAGCCTAGAAGTTATCGCGGGTTGCTTTGGCGTTGTACACTTGCCGCACTCTTTCTCTTCGCTGCGGTTCTCGCCTACCAGTCTTTCGGCACCAAATCGGCCGTGGCTGCCGTCGTGCGATCCTTAGATGTGCTTTCACAAGAAGTTCCACGAAAGTATGCGCTGACGATCCGTTTTTCAAATCCTGGTTTGGGAAACGGTGCGATCCGAAATGAAGTCTTCGTTCGTGGGCGTGATCAATTCGCCGTCAAGCATGCGGGCCTTGGGGGTGACAGCTGGCTCGGTCACAGTGGCCAAGACGAATACTGGATCGTTCCACCTGTGGGCCCAGTTCTGAGATGTGATCGATCGTCGTTCTATGATTGGATCAATGCTCGTTGGGGAAGGCTCAACGCGCCTCCGACGCCTCGCGGTACGCCATTCCTGCATGTTGCATCTGCCTTGGAAATCATGTCCGAGCGATGCAAATTGACGAAGATGCCCGACGAGACGATCGTTCTTCGCGATGGACGCCGCATCACGTGTCAGCGAATTCGTGGTGAACCGACGGCGGGAATCGTGCAAAATCCGCCTAACACCATTGATCTGTGGATCAGCCGTGAACTTGGGATTCCGATGAAGGTTTCCGCTCGTTGGAACTCACGCCAGGATCGTCAACCGACCCTCTCTATTTCCTCTCTGACTTTGGTCTACCAAGGCCAACCCGATCTTGCTGCAAACTGGTTCACAGCCGAAGCGCATTCGGGCAGCGATTCCAACGATCACCAAAACGACTAAGCAACGGGCTCTCAAAATGAAGAATCATTGAATCTTTCCAAAGACTTGTCCTCCTGTTTTTTCTGCTGACAACCATAGCGGTAAGCACCGTGCACCGTCGTCTCTTCCTTTTGTCGACCCCCTTAGGAATCTGAAATGTCAAAGTACCTCGCGATCACTCTCCTTATCGTCTTCGCACATTGCGAGATCGGAAACGCACAGGGCGTTCTTCGCGGTAAGCGTTCCGGAGACGGACGCGGCAACCCGGCCGCACTGCGGCAAATCAGCGATGATTCCACCGATCGTCGACAAGATGTGGAGGGCACGATTTGGGAATTCAAGGTGCTCGATCCTAAAGAGAAGGATCCCAAGAAACAGACGATCATGACGGGACAGATTCGAATCAAGCAATCGTCCGTATTCTCCGTTGGCAAACCCAAGGTCATGAATGAGCCAGAAAAAGAGGGAGCGAACGCTGCCAAAGATGCGGGAAACGTAAGCAAGGGGTCCGGGCTCCAAGGAAAGCTGAAAGACCGACTGTCGCAAAAGATGAATCAGCCTCTGAAGAAAGACAGCGGAGGCGAACGGATCGGCGATGTTTCCAAGGGTGGGTCGAACAAATACAAGTACGAGTTTGACCAAGATGACGAGTATCCACTTTCTGGGCTCGTGAACGTCGAGCCAGATAAGGAAAAGAAGAACGGCGTTTGGTCGGGCAACTACGAAGAGTTTTCCGGCGGCAAAAAAGTCAAACGCTGGCGTTTCGAGATGCGAAAGATTGAAGAATAGAACCGGCATCAAATTCGATACGCCATGAAACTTCCGAGTTGGATTGCACGCGAAGGCGCGAAGCGGCTGTTGATCATCCCGCCGGTGTTGCTGGGTGTTGGCCTGTATGCATGGCTGGCGTCGGGAAAGAGTTCGCCTTCGCGTCGTGAGCCGACGGAGGCAAGTCGTGTGCTACGAATCATTTCGGTGCCTGAGGTGGATGTGGTGCCGCGTGTGCTGGGTCACGGAACGGCGGAACCGAGTCAGGTTTGGCGTGCGATCGCGGAGGTGAAAGGTCGTGTTGTGCATGTCCACGAACGACTCGCGCCGGGGGAGCTGATTCAATCTGGCGAGGAGTTGTTGCGAATCGATCCGGCCGAGTACGAGCTTTCCGTTGCCCAGCTCGAAGCCGACATCCAACAGGCGGAGGCACAGCTTGCGGAACTCGATGCCCAATCGCAGAACTACGGCGCTTCGCTGGCGATTGAGAAAAAGTCACTCGTGCTGGCTGAAAAGGAGCTGGAACGTTTTCGCGCGATGAATCAACGGAATGCAGCGTCTGATTCAGAAGTCGATGCGAAAGAAAGGGAGTACCTAAGTCAAGTACAGAGCATTCAAAACCTCGAAAATTCGATCCACTTGATTCCGGCCGAACGCAAGTCGTTACAAGCGGCGTTGGCAGTCAAACAAACGAATCTTCAACAGGCAAAAATCGACCTTGAGAAAACAAAGATCGTCGCTCCCTTTCATTGTCGGCTTGGGGATCTGAGTATTGAATTGGGTCAATTTCTCGCCGGCGGTGAAATGCTCTTTGAGGCTCACAGCACGGCTGCGACGGAAATCGAAACTCAAGTCGCCCCACACGACGCACGCAGATTAATCCGTTCGGGCGACACGGTGCTACTGGCTGAATTCAACTCGCCAGGTCAGGTACGTGAGGAGTTGCAATTGGACGCAACCGTTCGGCTTCGCAGCGGAAACGTGACTGCCCAGTGGGAGGGTCGTCTGGAACGACTACGAGAGGAACTGGATACCCAGACACGCACTCTCGGAATCGTTGTGGTAGTCGACGAGCCCTACAAAAAGGTGATTCCAGGAAAACGCCCCGCCCTCGTCCGAGGGATGTACTGCGAAGTCGAATTGCGTGGAAAGATACGCGAGCGGAGCGTCGTGATTCCACGAGCATCGCTCCATGAAGGTCACGTCTACGTGTTGGATTCAGACAATCGCTTGCGTCGCCGTCGTGTGGACGTTGACTTTGCACAAGACAACTTTGTTTGCCTTCAGTCCGGAATTCAAAGTGGAGAAAGGCTGGTTGTTTCGGATCCCACTCCTGCGATCGAAGGCTTGCTCGTCGAGCCGATTGAAGACACGGATCTGTTGGAACGCTTGATGGAGGAGGCGTCGGGCGAGGTCGAGATCGAGTGATTAGCTTCTTTGCGAGACATCCGACCGCCGCAAACCTTCTGATGTTTGCGTTTCTCGCCGTTGGTCTTCTAAGTATCGGAAGCCTGCGCCGGGAAACGTTTCCCGATTTCGACTCGAGTGAGTTGGAGATCCGAGTCGTGTATCCGGGAGCCACCGCGGAAGAGGTTGAAGAGGGGATTTGTCAGAGAGTCGAAGACGCACTTGACGGCGTGAAATTCGTCCTGGAAATGCGTTCGGAAGCTCGCGAAGGGGTTGGCACGGTCACGATTGAGATGGAAGAAGCCGGCGATTTCCCATCCTTTAAGGACGAGGTGGATTCCGCGATCGCTTCGATTGATACGTTTCCGGATGATGCCGAAGAAGCCGTCATCACGCAGCTCAATACCACGGATCTGGTGATCGCACTCTTGGTGTCAGGCGGCATGTCACCGAGCGACTTGAAAGCTCATTGCGAAGACTTGAAGCTTCGTCTGCAGCGGGTGAAGGAGATTTCGCTCGTCGAAGTGAAGGGGTTTTCGGATCACCAGCTTCGGGTTGAGTTGTCGTCGGATGCGCTCCGTCGCTACAACCTGAGTGTTGCAGATGTGGCTGGTATCATCGGTCGGCAAAGTGTGGATCTACCGTCCGGCTCGATTCAAACACGCGAGCAGGACTTGCTGATCCGTTTCGTCGAACAGCGTCGCTCGACCGATGAGCTGGAAGACTTGATCATCTTCGGTTCGGAGGGTGGGACGGATGTTCGACTCCGCGACCTCGGACGCGTGATCGATCGTTTCGAGCGAAACGAAGAAAAAGTTCAGGTGGGTGGACGAAGAGCCGGTCTGCTGCATGTTCGTAAGACGTCGAATCAAGATACGATTCGAGTCGCCGATGCGGTGAAAGCATTCGTCGAAGAAGAACGTCTTCGGCAACCAAACGTCGAGATTCTGATCACGCAGGACGGTTCGACCTTAGTAAACGACCGTTTGAAAATGTTGGTCAAGAATGGATTGCAGGGAATGCTGTTGGTTTTCCTCGCGATGTGGACTTTCTTCAACATTCGGCTCTCGTTCTGGGTCGTGATGAGTTTGCCCGTCTCGTTTCTGGGGGCATTCTTCTTTCTGCCGCATCTCGATTTGACCATCAACATGATGACGATGGTTGGAATGCTCTTGGCGCTTGGCCTGTTGATGGATGACGGGATTGTGATCGCAGAGAACATTGCGAGTCATCGTGAGCGCGGAAAGTCGGGGATGCAAGCTGCGATTGATGGCGTCTCGGAAGTCGCGGCCGGTGTTTTTTCTTCGTTTGTGACGACGATCTTTGTGCTCGGCCCGCTCGGGTTTCTGTCGGGCGACATTGGCAAAGTGCTCAAGGTGATACCGATCATCTTGATCGTCGTCATGGCGGTGAGTTTAGTGGAGGCATTTTGTATTCTTCCCGCTCACCTGGGTCATGCGTTGCACCATCAACGCGATCCCGGCAAGGCTCGACGTCGTTTTGAGAGCTTGATCGAGTTTCTCCGGGAAAACGTGGTCGGGCGCTCCGTCGATTTTCTCCTTCGCTGGCGTTACCTGTGGGTCGGCTCCGTTATCGCGACGTTGTTGTTCTCACTCGGTCTGTGGACCGCTGGTGTCGTTCGTTTTCAGGCGTTCCCGGAACTGGATGGCGACGTGGTTGTTGCCAGAATTCTCTTGCCTCAAGGAACACCGCTGGAACGGACGGACGCCGTCGTCGCGGAGGTCACATCCGGATTGAATCGCGTGAACGACCGGTTTGCGGATCGGCAACCGGAAGGTCGAGACCTGATCCAAACCACTTATGTTCAGTTCAATCAGAATACCGATGCGTTCGAAGAAGGACCCCACGTCGCAACCATTTACGCGAACCTGCTGGGCGCCGAAATTCGAGATGCGCCTCTCGATGAAGTTCTCGATGCATGGCGGAGCGAAGTTGGAAGACAAGCCGATACTTTAAGCCTTACCTATAACGAGCCTTCCTTTGGGCCTTCGGGACGTCCGATTGAGATCCGGATTCAAGGCGACGAGTTGGCCGAGTTAAAGGCCGTTGCGAGCGACTTCATTCAGGAGCTTTCCAACTATCGTGGCGTGAATAACTTGTCGGATGACCTGCGAACTGGGAAACGAGAGGTCCGACTGAGAATGAGGGGCGGAACGGCCGGACTGAATCTCGATGCAGCGACCCTCTCCAGTCAACTCCGGTCCGCCTTTCAAGGTGAGGTTGTCGACGACATCCAAGTCCGCGGCGAGGCCTATGAAATTGATGTACGATTGAGTGAGCTCAATCGAGATAGCCTCGATGATCTCTCCTCGTTTCGCGTCCTATTGCCGGACGGCAAGCAGGTGCCGCTCGAGACGGTCGCGGAGGTTGAAATGGGACGGGGTTGGTCACGAATCTCGCGTGTCAACGGTCGGCGCACGGTGACGATCCGTGGCGACGTGGACACGCGTTTTGCAAATACGGCCGCGATCCTCAAACACTTCGAACGGGATTTCTTGGCGGACTACATCAAATCGAATCCTTCGATTCAGGTTTCTCTGGAAGGCGAGAGCGCAGAATCAGCGACGACGACCGCCTCCATGGCGCGGGCGATGTTGATCGGGGTGCTCGGTGTCTATTTTCTTTTGAGTTTTCAATTCAGAAGTTATGTCGAGCCGTTGATCGTGATGACCGCCATCCCCTTCGCCCTGGTCGGCGTGATTTTGGGACATCTCTTGCTCGGCCTCGATCTCTCCATGCCGAGTCTGTTGGGGTTCGTATCGCTCTCGGGTATCGTGGTGAATGACTCGATCTTGCTAGTGCTGTTCATCAAGCGCGCGCGCAAAGAGGGAGAGGATCTCCAACGTGCGGCGGCACAGGCGAGTCGTCAACGGTTCCGAGCCATCGTGATCACGTCGCTCACCACGATCGCAGGTCTGTTGCCACTGCTCGCCGAACAGAGCTTGCAAGCACAGGTGCTGATTCCGTTGGCGGTCAGCATTGCATTCGGTCTCATGTCATCGACCGTCTTGGTGTTGCTGGTTATCCCCTGCCTCTACGTCATTCTGACCGAGCTTCGCATGTCACGCGATTGAGTGGTGAGATGTCCTGACCTTCGGCAGGAATCGTTTCAGCGCTGAATTTGACCTTTCCTCTGACCGCCAATCGCATGTCACAGGCAATACATCAACAGCCCGGAAGGCTTCGGGTTATGGTTTGAACGTCGTATCAGCAAGAGCTCTTACATCAACAGCCCGTTCCGTTTTGGGATCAGGCGAAACAAACGCTTTGCTCGTTTCAAGTTTCCGGAGGTCGTGAATCGTGAGTTGGGTTCTGCTGAGCTTTGTGTCGGCGATGTTGCTGGGCTGTTACGACGGGGCCAAGAAGGTCTCGGTCCGTGACAACGCTGTGCCGATGGTGTTGTTGGTGAGCGTCAGTATCGGCGCGACGATTTATGTTCCGCTGATTCTTTGGTCTTCGTTTTCCGCAGGGTCGGTGCCGGCGGAACGGTTCGTGGTCTTGCCTTTGTCGACTGACGATCACTTGCTCATTTTTGCCAAGGCCGTCTTGGTGGGAGCTTCCTGGACGTTCGCGTTTACAGCGTTGAAACACTTGCCGCTCTCCATCGCGGCTCCGATTCGGTCGACGAGTCCGCTTTGGACGATCTTGATCGCAGTGGTTTTCCTAGGAGAGCGACCATCGGTTCTGCAAGCCTTGGGGATGGTGGTCACGCTGATCGGATTTTGGCAATTCACGCTGGTTGGACGACGCGAAGGAGTCAGATTTACACGCAACCGGTCGGTCGGTTGGATGGTCATTGCGACATTGCTTGGAGCTTGCAGTTCGATTTATGACAAGTGGTTGTTGCAGTCTCATGGATTGTCCGCGGTCACATTGCAGGCTTGGTTCACGGTGTACTTGGTTCCGGTCATGGTTCCGCTGGCTCTGAACTGGCGGTTTGGGCAAGTTCGCCAGCAACGACGAGCCGGTCTGAACACGGACGCCGCCTCGGAGGAGCAACCTTCCCAGGGAAACGCCCCGACACGATTTCAATGGCGACGGAGCTTGCTGGCGGTCAGCCCGCTTTTGATCGTTGCGGACTGGTTTTACTTCACGGCGTTGGAAGATCCCGACGCGATGGTCTCGGTGATTTCGGTGATCCGCCGAAGCAGCGTCGTCATTGCCCTGGCCTTCGCAGCCGGCGCGCTCAGTGAGCAGAACTTTCGTGCCAAACTCTTTTGCGTTGCGCAGGTGCTTCTTGGCGTCTTGTTGATCAGCTACTGAGATTGCCGGCCGCAGCCCTGTTTTCACGTGTCCCGAGGCGTTTTATGTTAGGCTCTTTGAAAATCCGCGTGAGTGCTCGTCACTCGCCGAGACTCATTCCCGCTCGATTGCTGCAACCCAAACGAAGAGAGTTGATGAAGCGGTAGGATACCGCCACGACTTTCCCATGAGCGAATTCCTGCTTTATTACAAGCGACCGGACCCCACCACGTGGGTCTACCTCTCCTCGTTCCTGACGATCGGGTTGTACTTTGTCTTTCACCGGTTTTGGAGTTTCCGGAACCTGGATCTCGTGTTGCTGATTTTGCTCGCGCCGGGGTTGCTGATGGTGCACGAAGGCCGCCGGCGATTGCTGCGAGAGATGGAGTCGGTCGAACTACGAGAGGAAGCGACCGTTGCGGATGTTGACCCGGACGTGGAGTTGCCGCCTGGCGGCGGCGTTTCACCGGGTGTCGCCCCGCCGGAGGATTCAGGTACAGACGCGACTGACAGCAAGCGGGAAGATCGAATTGATCCACCGCCGGCAGAAAACGCCGCCGGCGCCGAGGTCGTGACCGATCCTCCGTCGGTGGCCGATGAGACGAAGATCCCTTTGGTCGCCGAACCCAACGCGCTCGACGAACGCTTGGAATCGACGGCGGAAGATCCGGACTCATTGGAATCTGCCGAAGAGGTCTCGGCCAAGAAGCTTCAACGCCGCGGATTCGTGTTCTTGTTCGTCATTGAGCTGTTCATCTTGGTTCGATTGCTTTGCGATCCGCTGATGAATCGACGCCCCCTGTTGGACCCCAACTTGGCCGTCGGAGGGCTGTACTTTATCAGCATTTCGTTGTTCATTTTCATGATGGCCAACGTGGCCACCAGCACACCTCGCATGCGGGTTTGGCAAGGTCCCGAGTTGGGGCCGGGCTATGCGTTGATGCACCGTTTGCCGACCATCACCACGCGTCCCGTGAGTGCGGCGCTTGGCGGCGAGGAACCGGCCACCGAAGACGAGCTGGATGCGAGCAACCGCAGCTGGACTGTATTGGCGAAAGTGCTTGCCATCTCCGCCCATCTCGCGATCATCGCCGGCGTCGTTTTGATCGGTAATCGTCACTTCGGCAATCTACGCAGCGGTGTCGGTTGCGCGTTGTTGTACTTGCTCGTTCCCTACACGGCACAGATGACCGGTCGGGTGGACCATGCGCTTCCCGCTGCGCTGTTGCTGTGGGCGGTACTTTGCTATCGACGACCCTCCATCGCCGGCGTCTTCATCGGTTTGGCGGCGGGCTTGGTCTACTACCCGCTGTTTCTTCTCCCGCTCTGGTGCAGTTTTTACTGGCAGCGAGGCGTGCGACGATTTGCCCTCAGCGTGGTGGTCACGCTTGCCTTGCTGGTGGTCTTGCTGAGTCTCGGTGGAACGGAATCCCTTTTCGAACACTTTCGTCGTATGTTCGGTCTATTTTTGCCCACCGAAGAACCTCGTGGCATTTGGGTCGTGGGCTGGGATCCTCAGTGGCGTCTACCGGTCATCGTAGCGTTCGGTATCCTCAGCTTTTTGTTCGCGGCTTGGCCGTCTCCCAAGAACTTGGGAACGCTGATCAGTTGTTCGGCGACGGTGATGGTTGCGGTCCAGTTTTGGCATGGTTACGGCGGTGGTCTTTACGTGGCTTGGTTTTTGCCGCTATTGCTGCTGACAATCTTTCGCCCCAACCTGGAAGACCGCGTGGCGACCAAGGTGGTTAGCCGTTCTCGATCCGGCTCCGGCATCGGATCAAATTCTTCTCCGGTGCTTTCCTGAAGGATCATGACTGAACCTCCCCATTCGCGATCGGCGGCACCCGCCCTCGATCACTACCGCTCATTGATCGTCGAAGCCGAAGAGCGGGTCGCAGCACTGCGTGTGCGTGATTCGACCTTTGCCACGATTCGAATTGTCCTGTTTGGCTTGCTGCTCGTGACGCTGGGCGTCGCCTTTTTCGGCGATGTCGGCGCGGCAGCTTGGGTCGCCAGTGGTGTGCTGGCGGCGCTGTTCTTGGGGGCAGTTATTTTGAACGAGCCGATTCGCGATGAATTGGAATCCCAGCTCGGGTCAACGAGAACGGTCAAGCGTTTGATTGCTCGCCATCAACGCAAGTGGGACGATCTCGACTGGAAATCCAACCAAGCGAAACTCAAGACGGTCGAGTTAGAAGAACATCAAAAAGACGTCGCCGATGACTTGGATCTGCTGGGCCGAGCATCGTTATTTCAGTTCGTGTCGATGGCCGGTACAACCGTCGGAGTGCGAACGATCGCGGGTTGGATTACCAGCAGCGCGAAAGCAGACGTTGCCAAGCAGCGTAGTCAAGCCATCGAAGTACTGGCACCGCGCCGGGACGATCGGTTGCGTTTTTACAAACTATCGGCGGACATTGGAGACGGCACTGGGGATCCCGACGCCTTCATCAAGTGGTCACAAGGTTCGGGTTGGCTTGAAAGTCGTCGCTGGATGCTGGTGTGGGCCAACCTTTCGGCGGCAATCGCGATCGCGGGTTTGGTTTTGGCGATGCTGTTTCGGTTCGGCGTGGTCGCCGGCAGCATGGGTCAAATCGGTTTGGCGTGCATTTTTGGCGTGCTGATCATCAACGTCTTGATCACAACTCTGTTGTTGGCCCCCGCACACGAGATTTTTTCGATCGCGATGTCCAGCCGGCAAGCGGTTGACGAGTATCGCGAGTTGTTTGCCGCGGCGAGATGGTTGGGAGAGTCGGAGCCATCCTCGCCGCGTTTGCGGGAAGTCTTCGAGACGCTCGCGGGTGAGGATTCGAAATCAGCCATTGCCGGCATGGATGCACTTGGACGTGTCGCAGCGATGGGATCCATGCGAACGAGTGCGACCACGTTCTTGTTGTATTTGCCGCTCCAGGCATTCGCACTCTGGGACGTTCGCGTGCTCAAGCGACTGGAGCAGTGGCAGTCGGAGTTTGCGGGCGTGATTCCGAGTTGGTTTGAGGCATTCGGCGAGTTGGAAGCTCTCATGTCGCTTGCCGCGATTCGTGACGAGAATCCGGATTGGGTTTATCCATCTTGGGTTGAAGACTCGCTCGATGATCCGACCCAAGTGAAATTGACCTCCACGCAGATCGGCCACCCGCTGCTTCCCGACGATGGACGCGTTTGCAATGACGTCACCGTCGGGCCGGCGGGAACGGTATTGCTGGTCACCGGCAGCAACATGTCTGGCAAGAGCACCATGCTTCGCAGCGTCGGCCTGAACGTCGCGCTTGCCGGTGCCGGAGCGCCGGTTTGTGCCAGGCGATTGGTATTGCCATCGATGGAGCTGGCGACCAGCATTCGTGTGCGTGACAACTTGGCCGAAGGCGTCTCATTCTACATGGCCGAGCTCAAGCGTCTCAAAGGCGTTGTCGATCGTGCCCGTCACTTGGAATCCGATAGCGGTTGCGTCTCGTTGTTCTTGCTCGACGAAATCTTGCAGGGAACCAATTCGCGAGAACGCCAGATCGCCGTCACTCAGGTGCTGCGACACCTGATCGATTGTGGCGCAATCGGTGCCATCAGCACGCATGATTTGGAGCTCGCCGATGAACCGGAGTTGCAGGCCGTCTCCAACATCGTGCATTTCCGAGAAACGATTACAAAAGATGCCGAGGGCTACGAGACGATGACATTCGACTACCAAATGCGAACCGGTGTCAGCCCCACCACCAACGCACTCCGACTGTTAGAAATCGTTGGCCTTGGATCCGCGAGCGATTGAGACTGTTCCGGCTAGACGCGACGAATGAAGTCTTCTGCGTAGGAACGAACTTCGCGACCGTTGAGCACGTGTACCATCCGGAGTTGTTGCACCTGTTCATCACTGAACGAACTGAGTGGGACATGAACGAGTGATTTCTTGTATCTCCGTGCAAGTCGTCGCCAGCCTCCGCCAGGAGGGAGCGCGCTCAGGAGTGCGATTTGACGGCCGTTGGCATGAATGCAGGCGGCCGCGATCAGCCTCTCTTCAAGGGTCTCGGTGAAATCGAGTCTTGGATCGTTCCAGATATCGGGAATCATCAGGGGCGGGTAGAGAAACATCGCGCCGCCGTAGTGTGCCAAGCCGATGCCGGGCCCGACCATTTCATCGGTGTAGTTTGTCGCATAGAAAGCGAGCGTCGACTCATCCTTGTGTTCCGCAAACCAAGTCGTCCGCCAAGAGTAGTCGCGCGGATCGGACGGCGAATCGAAAAGCATTACGCAGCAGTCCAGCGTGCCTCGGCTGGGCGGAATGACTTTGACGTAGATCTGACGGTCGTACCAATGTCGAAGTGTGTCACGAATGTCGATGCCGTCTTTCACGCTGGTCGTGAACTTTTCCGTTCGTGCAAGGTCATTGCCGATGATCGCTTTCGCTCGGTCAAACACTCGTGTCCGAAAATTCTCGATCTGTTCGTCTTCCGGCGGATAGCTGCACTGTGAATACGGATTCCATTGATACTTCCAACGCTTAGAGTCGGGGGACGTCGGTTTCCGTTTCAGTTCCAGCGTTCGCCAACTCAGGGGCGGTCCGGGTAGTCGATTGACCGATTCAACCACTTCCCCATCGGCAAACCGAACCTGATCGATGCCAAGCTTCACGATGGGTAGATGCGCGAGGGGGCTTTCGTCATCGTCGACGTTTCCCGAGTAGCCGTAGCCGTTGGCAAGTTCGGCAACATGCAACGCAAACTGATCTCCCATGATTTGTTGAGACGCTGTCACGATTGTGATC
The DNA here is from genome assembly GCA_039821235.1 of Planctomycetota bacterium. Lineage (GTDB taxonomy): Bacteria > Planctomycetota > Planctomycetia > Pirellulales > Pirellulaceae > Stieleria. The sequence continues at coordinate 23,758 of JBCBOO010000025.1, read as the reverse complement.
AAGTCGGGCGTCATCCTCCGAGACATCAGTGAGAGGTTGCGGATGTACTGAAGGCACTTGGAAAGATGAAGCGGGGTGATACGACGGGCGAACTGTTTCAACTCGGCTCGGTAACTTTCGCGAGCGGCGATCAGCAGTTCCTTGACGCCGTCAATCTGAACGTCATCATCACTCTCGAGTTCCTCGCGAGCTCTTTCGTACAGGCCGGTGATGTAGGGGAGCTCGCCGAAATGGAACATCAGTGTTCGAGGGTCGATCGCAAATCGTTCGGCGGGCTGAACAGAATCGTGTTCCGGCAAGTCAAGGGAATCGGAGTTGGTCGACAAAGGCTCGTCGTCATGAGGCAGCGTGTCTTGGGCGGTTTCCCTGGACCACTGGTTAAAGGCTTCGCGTATCCACGGCCAATGCATCAAACTCAGCACGCACAACACGCGTCGGTAGCGTCGCCGCAGGCGAGAGAGTTCGGATGCCATGTGGACAATTCGCTCGTTCGTTTGGCGATCGGCCGGACGCGGAAGGCTTGGTAGCACCGCGGCGGCAAATCGTTCGGCGGTGACTTCGCGGACGGCAAACGGGTCCGGCATGACCGACGCGAACGGCTGAAAAGGCGCCGTCTCCAAATCGATGTAAGCGCGAGGAACGTGTTCCCCCATCGCGGCGCGGATTGCCATGATGACCGGTTGGCAGGGATCGATCGGGACGTAGCTCACTGGATCCGTGTCGTAGTCTTCTTCGCACGCTTCGTCGTCGTCTTCCTCCTCCATCAATTGAAAATCGGTGATTTCGGGTGATTGAAAACGAAAGCTGGGGCGCTGGATCACGATGGAAGGCAGCGGCAGATCGAGAATCCCGTCCTCGACGGGCTCCCGGAACGACTCGGGAAGCGGGACGGCGACACAGTCAAAATCGTACTCGAGCATCCATCGTCGCACGGTTTGAGCAAACTGACCGCTACCGTGAATGACGGGCAAAACCGCGATGGAATCACCCAGACGGAGTAGCTCAGGAGGTCCAGGCGGGGGTGTTTTTTTAAAGTTCACGCCTTCTACTCTTGTCAAGTGCGACGAGTTTGTTCATAACTTCTTCATCGCGAGGGCATTATTCATTGCCAACACAGTAGAACGGATTTCGATCTACGGCAGCCCCCGCCATGCATCCGGCCTTGCGATTGCTTGTGCCCATTCTGTTATTTTTGAAGCGCAGGTGTTTATCCACACCTGCGTTTCTTTTTTGCGCGAACCAGCATGCCCAGCCGGGATGCCCCGCGAAGTGCGTTCGGCAGGCACACCGAACCGAGGCTCCGGGTCCACTGCTGCTGATCCCCGGAAACGTCGCCAGTCGGTATTCTATCGGTTTTCCAGGCCGAGGCGGACTGGTGACTCTCGTAGATTTTTCGATCACTCGCATCACTTCCCCATGATGCGTTGATTCCACCCTTGTGTGTTGGACGCTGGGCGCGGATTGCCTCGGGCTTGATGGAATCCCGTTTTCAAGCATGCGAGGTGAATGCAGTGATTAAGTGGAGTCGATCCCTTCCGGCCGTTTTGTCTGTCTTCCTTCTACTCACCGCCGTGGGTGAGCGTCCCATCGCGGCACAGGAAGAAGACGCGTCCAAAGCTCCGGCGTTGACGCAATCCGGCGAGGTCGATGAAGAGAAGGGTGCCGCCGCCGAGTCACCTTCGGGACTGACGGACGATGAAATCGCAGACACGTCGCTTGCGGCGCACAACACCTGGATGTTGATTTGTTGTGCACTGGTGTTGTTCATGACGGCACCCGGGCTGGCGATGTTTTATGGCGGACTGGTGCGACGAAAGAACGTGCTCAGTGTGATGATGCAGTGCATCTTTCTGATGGGCCTGATGACGGTGATTTGGGCTTTGTACGGTTACTCGCTCGCGTTCGGTCCGGCGGAACCGGGTGCTTGGATCGGCAGCCTCGATTATGTGTTCATGGAGGGCGTTGCTCGTCAGTGGGATGATTCTCGACAAGTCGCCGTCACGCCGATGGCCGACAAGATGCCTCGCCTGACGCACATGCTGTTTCAGGGCATGTTTTTCATCATTACTCCGGCACTGATCTGCGGCGCTTTCGCGGAGCGGATGAAGTTTAGCGCGATGGTCGTTTACTCGATTCTGTGGGGCACGCTGATTTACTGTCCGCTCTGTCACTGGGTGTGGGCGGAAGGTCCACTCTCCTACTTTGCCGGAGACAAAGCACTCTTTGGCGGAATGGCGGGCGCACTGGATTTTGCAGGCGGAACGGTCGTGCATATCAGCAGCGGTGTGTCGGCACTCGTTGCGGCACTGGTGATCGGGCCTCGCATGGGATATCCCAAGGAACCGATGCAACCTCACAACCTGACCTACACCGCACTCGGTGCTGCGATGCTCTGGGTGGGTTGGTTCGGGTTTAACGCAGGCAGTGAACTCGCCGTCGACGGTTTGACCTCCAGCGCGTTTGCGACGACACACTTTTCGGCTGCTTCGGGTGCGGTGGCGTGGGCGATGACCGAATGGTTGGTGCTGGGCAAACCGACGGTGCTGGGTGCCAGCAGCGGCGCCGTCGCGGGGCTGGTCTGCATCACGCCCGCGGCAGGTTTTGTACAACCCATGCCGGCCTTGCTCATGGGTGTGGTCGCGGGCATCGTCTGTTACTGGGCCTGCAGCAAGCTCAAACACACTCTCGGTTACGACGACGCCTTGGATGCGTTCGGGGTTCACGGCGTGGGTGGAACGCTGGGCGCGGTGCTGACGGGAGTGTTCGCATCGCGTGTCTGCTGGGATGTCGCCGACGGTCAGCCGCTCGGCCTGTTGGAATCCGGCAGTATCGACTTGGTCATCAAACAGGTGCTCGCCGTCGTGGTAACCTTCCTGTTTGCCGGGATCGGGAGTTTCATTCTCTTGAAACTGATTGATTTGATGATCGGGCTGCGCGTCCCGGCGGAGGTCGAGCAGCGAGGACTGGACATCATCGATCACGGTGAAGAAGGCTACATGCTGTAGTCAATACAAGTCGCCCTGCTCGCGTTCTTCCGCCGAAAGCTGGTACATGTCGTGGATCAGTTGGATATCGCATTCGCGCTGTTCGACTTTCCGGCGGGAGAACATGCGTTGCTGCGTATTGACCATGACTTCGGCCGGCAACAGTGACTGCTGGCCGAAGAGCCGAGCGTAGTTGACAAAGCTGGGAACGTTGGCGGTCGCAAAACCGTACAGCATGCTGCAGACACCGATCACTTTCCCGGTGAAGATGCTGGTGTTGATCGCCGTCTTGCTGTAGTCCCCCATCACGCAACCAAAGAATTGCATTCCGGTGGGAACTTTTTCGCCGCCGTATTCGACGTTGATCTTTCCGTACGTGTTCTTGAGATCGCTGTTGCAGGTTCCCGCACCGAGGTTGATCCAGCTGCCGAGGTAACTGTGCCCAAGGAAGCCATGATGTTGTTTGTTCGAATACGGTTCGATCACCGATGCTTCGACTTCGCCACCGATCTTGACGGTGTGTCCGAGTGAGACGGCGTCTTTGAGCGCGGCATGTTCGATGACACGCGTTTTGCGCCCTGCGTAAACGGGCCCCGCAAGAAAACAAAACGGGCCAACGGAGACGTCTTCGTCAAAAACGATGGGGCCATCCGATGTATCGATCACGGCATAGTCACCGATCGTCACCCCCTCGGCAACATACACCCCGTCGGCGCGTTCGGTGTAACGTCCGCTGGCAATGCGATGCTCCATCGCAGGGTTCATTTCTTTCATGTGCCACGAAACGACTTCGTGTGGCCACCGGAAGACGGGCAGTTCTTCGGGTGCAACTCCCAATGAGTTCTCCGGAAGGTCGGCCGCAATGTCGAGCAGGTGTTTGACCACGCCTCCATCGCTTGGGTTTCGCAGTTCGGCCGAAGCGTTCCGCTTGGAAGTTTGAAACGGAGAAACCGCCTCCGCCACTTGGCCGACAACCGTCTTCGCCGCCGGGCCTCGCTGAAGCAACTCTTTGGGCGTGAACCGAGCGACGAGAACCGCTTGTGTTTCCGGGCATCGAATCACGCCCGCGACAAACTGCTTGCACAGCTCTTGAAGTTGTTGCAGAAGCTGCACCCGCGGCACCAATCGTGCATTGACCAACAGCACGTCTTCGCCGTCGATGTCCGGCCATTCGGGTGCAGTGAGTTGTTTGTCGGTGAACTCAAGCAGCGCGAGGTAGCTGCGTACCGAGACACTGAGGTCGCCTGGTAAGTCCGACATCCAATCGAGCAGCCGGTAGCTCGCACAGGTGATCGCGTAAGCGGGCCGCGCGTGAGTGATCGGTTCGAGTTGGCGAACAACGGAGTCTTCGAAGCAAATGAGTTTCATCGCGATCGGATGGAACGAGGACGGGATGACGGGTTGTAGCGGTCACGCAGTGTAACCGCCCATGCATTCGCCGCCGCGCCAGTTTGAAGGGTGTCGCAGCGGCGAATCGGGCGGTCGTACACCTCACGGGGGCTAGGGTTCGATTACGGCGGTGACGACGTACTTGGGTTCCCGTCGGCTCGGTACCGGAGTGGGAATCAACAAGCGTGCAATTTCACAACAAGAAACGGAAAACGGGAGCGTTCGTAGCGGCTGCCGTGCACTTCTGGATCGTCACGACAGTAACGGTCCTGGGGAACCCTCCAATCACAACTGAAGCCCGTGCGTTTACATCCGAAGACGATGCGGAGCGACAGTCTCTGCTCCACTGGGTTGGTCGACTGGACTCCGATTCATACGCCACGCGAAGTCGCTCACGTCAAAACCTTCTGGAACATGCGTTACGTGACGCTCGGTCCGAACGTCGCGTGCGCGAGGTTCTTGCGGTGGAAGTGAAACCGGCCGAGCACTTGGAACGTTATCTCGCTGCGAGAGAGCTGTTGAGTGAACTGGATCACCGCGCCGCCGAATGGAAGCTCGATCGCTTCATGCACGACGCGACCTTTTCCGCAAACGGCTTGCCGGGATGGGATCGATTTTCCAAGCACACCGGTGATACGTCCGTGGCACGAGTGGTCTTCAGCGAACTGGTTCGGCAAGGATATCGTCTCGAACCGCTGGCGAACCGAACGAAGGAAGGCTGGCCCAGGGTATTGCAGCCGAGTTCACTTGATCGTGAGGACAGCCTGCGCTGGATCGTTGCGTTGTGGTTTGCTTGTGAACGCCATGGGGACGGGACAGGTGCCTTGATTCGTCCCGAAGTCATTCGACTGACGTCGATCCTACGCGCTCACGCATCAGGTCCACTTCCACGTCGGCCGCACCGACATGAAGTGACACAGCAATTGGTTCACCGGTATGTTCAAGCAGCCGTTTCGGATGTGCGTGACCGTCTTGTGATCGGTCTGCGATACGGATGCGAGTCGCTCGTCCGAGAGGATTGCCATGCCGTGTTGGATCGGCCCCAGTCGACCGCCCCGCACGTGGTGACGGCGCTGCTGGTGGCCGCGGCCATGTTTCCGTCGGACCCAGAAGTGGATCAATGGCTGTCAACGTATGCGCAGGATTCGCGCGTCAGTCACATCTGGCGATCGATGGTGCCCGAGAAAGTCGTTCGAAGGACTCAAGTAGCGGACGTGGTTTATGCCTTACAACTTCATCGCAACTCCATCGACCCACGCCAAGCCGGCTATGCGGCCGTGTTGGCGGACCCCAGTCTTGTCTTCCAGCCTTACAGTTTAGGATTTGAGAGCGAAGCGGTTCGCCAACAGGCACGAGAGTCCACGGTGACGCTGCTTCATCGGCGAGTCCGGTAGTACCACGCGGTGATTGGCTCGCGCGGAATGAATGGCTTGCGTCGGGCTTCGGTGACATACAAACGTCACAGCGAAAAACGCATGACATCGCGTAACGTGTTTGGCTGGCACGGCGCAATCAAAGTCGCCATCGGCTCCCCGGCTTGGACGCTCGTCTCTGTTGCGGGCGTGTCGGTGAACCAAGCACCTGCCGGCAGGTCACTCCGTCGGGCATATTGATCGAACTCGTCGGGCGTCAATTGACGACCGTCAGTCGCATAGAGAATGCGTTTCACAAACGCTTGTGGACGGGGATCCGATCCGCCCAAAGTCCGTTCTTGCCAACGACGGAGAGAATCAAAAACCGAGCACGGTTGGCCCCTTCGTCGTTGCCAATGCAATTCGATCAATTCCATTGACGCGCTGTATCGCGGATTGACTTCTAAAAGTGTGACCTCATTTCGTGGGCCGACTTGGACGTCAATGTTGAAAGGCCCGCAGATGGACGTAGTTTGTACCAAGGTTTCTCCGAGTCCTTGAAGTTTCTGCCGGAGATCCGGTGAACAATCCAGTGGCCCGATGGCTCCCGCAAACACGAATTGCCCACGAGCGGGACGACGGCGGAGCAATCGACACATGCCCAACAAAACCGCGGATGATCCATCGCCAACAAAGCTGACTCCGATGGACTTTCCGCCGACAGATCGTTGTAGCAGTTCGTCCGGTTGAAAACGTTTTAGGGGGGCCGTTTGAGGATTCAATCGGCGAATCCCAATGCCTCCGGTGCCGAATCGTGGTTTGATCAGCCAGTCTCGATGAGTTTCTAGGCGAGTGTCCAGCCCTGCGGAGGTCGCTTCGTCGCTGGTGAAAGTCTCGGGGAAATCGACCTGCGCATCGCAGGCGAGCTGTTTCAGAAAACTCGGATCCTTCAACGTGCGGAGCTCACTTGGCGGAAGCCCGTTTCGGGAGACCAGCGGAGTCAGCCAGCTTGGATCGCCGAGCAGTCCGCCTCCAAGTACGTACGGGAGCGAGCGGTCCCGTGAATCGGAGGACGCGGTCGAATCGGGTGCCGATGCCTGGCAAGCGGCATCGCGACAAAGTCGATCTCGGAATGAAGTCAGCGATTCCCAGGCCACCGAGGCTGCTCGGGTTTCGCGATCTCCGAACAGATCCACGGTCCGTGGTGCCTCGCCCGCCCTGCGAAGTGACTCCGCTGCGGCTCGGCCGCTGGCCGCGATCACCAGCACGGTCGCGGTGTCGTTTTGGTCGGTAATTGCAAGGGTTTGTGGTGGCAAATGGCCAAATCCGTCGGGTGGTTGCATCGGCGTGTCGGTTTGTTAGTTTCTGCGTCACCCCAGACCCACCCCCGACGCGGAATTGACTGATTTTTACCGCGTTGTGTGGGGCAACGGACGAGTGACTCCCCACCGGTCTTCAGGCAAAACGTTCTTTGGTAACAGGTTTCCAAAATGCAGTTTTATATTGGTGAAGCTCTGGTCGGCGATGGTAACGAAGTCGCACACATCGATTTGATGATTGGCAGCAAAGATGGTCCCGTTGGTGTCGCATTCGCAAATGCTTTGTCGACTCAAAGCGAAGGCCACACGAACTTGTTGGCCGTTCTCGCGCCCAATGTTCCCGTCAAGCCGTCGACCGTGATGATTACGAAGGTCACATTGAAGGGCATGAAGCAAGTCGTCCAAATGTTCGGTCCTGCTCAAGCAGCCGTCGCAAAAGCGGTTGCCGATTCCGTCGCCGAAGGAGTCATCCCCAAGGATCAAGCTGAAGATCTCGTCTGCGTCTGCGGCGTCTTCATTCACCCCGAAGCGGATGATGACGAAAAGATCTACAACTACAACTACGAAGCGGTGAAGCAGTCGATCGCCAACGCAATGGGCAGCAAGCCAAGCGCCGACGACATGATTGCCGCCAAGGATTCCGCGGCACACCCATTCAAGGGTGACTTCTAAGCACCCTTTCCGAAGGCGGCTTGTTTGCGTTTGTCGCCATGAGCCGATGGGCGCTCGCCCTGGTTTCGGACTCATCACCAAAGCGTCCCTGCCTGTTGATTTAGTAACCCGAAGCGTCACGGGCTGTTGATTTTAGTAATCCGCAGCGTTAGCAAGGGATAGCAATGATCCCTGGCTGACGCTTTGGGTTTTGATTTGGAGATCGCATCAACAAGAGCCATCCGCTCGCTGACGCTACGGGTGATGGAAGTCTCACGAGTACCCCACGGCGAACAAGGCGCGAACTGCTGCGATGAAGAAGATCCTGTTTCAATTCGATGGTGATAACCAACCCAGTTCATTCGATGCGGTGGTTGCCATCGATGCAGGTGTGGATCACTTGGTGCCCTATGGCGGCGTTCAAGCCACCATGGTCGAGCCGTTGGTCCATGGTGCGATGTTCACGCGCGGCGGGGACCAGCTAAAGAACACGGCGCTGTTTCTTGGCGGCAGCGACGTCGGAGCCGCGGAGACTCTCTTGCGATGCGTGAAGGAGACGTTCTTCGGACCGGTTCGTGTTTCGGTGATGATGGACGCCAATGGTTGCAACACGACCGCGTCGGCTGCGGTGGTTTCCGCCAGTCGCCATGTGCAGCTATCCGGCGCAGATGCGGTTGTACTCGGGGGAACAGGCCCGGTTGGTCAACGCGTCGCACGGCTGTTGGCCGGCGACGGCGCATCGGTCCAGCTGACCAGTCGTTCACTCGCAAGAGCTGCGCAAGCATGCACGCAAGTTCGAGAGGAAGCCGGCTTGGGCGAAAATGGCTCTCGCGGTGGCAACGTGACCGCCGCAGAACTCGCCTCGCCGGACGATCTCGCGGCCCTTCTGAGTAACGCCCAGATCGTCATCGCGTGCGGTGCGGCGGGGGTTCAGTTCGCCACCGACAAGGACTTGGCAAAGGCAACGGACCTGGCGGTTGCGATTGACTTGAATGCGGTTCCGCCGGCCGGTCTCGGGGGTATCGCGGTGACCGACAAAGCGACTCCGTTGGGAGAAACGCAGGCGGTCGGTTATGGCGCTATCGGCGTCGGCGGGCTCAAGATGAAAACGCATCGGCGTGCGATTGAGTCGCTTTTCGAATCGAACGACAAGGTCCTTAACGCAACCGAGATCTACCAGATCGCGAAGGAAGTCGCCAAGTAGCGGCTCGCGAAAGCGGTTTCCGGCTTGCGGGAGGTTCCGATTGTGCGGGCCTGTGGACGGAGGTTGTGTTTGGAGACCGTTCGTTGCCGATACACCTCCCACCGAGGCGTCTTGGACGAACGACTCGATGAACGAATCATCTTCATCACCGACGGTTGATTGCCAATCGGCGGAAGGAACTGCCCACAATGCGATCCTCTTCCCTATTCGGACGGCTTCTGACGACCCTCGTAATCGGATCGGCGCTTGCCGGCTCGGTCGACGCGGGTTGGAACGAGTTTTGGCAAAAGGTTGGTATCGGATACGAGCGTAACAACGCTTGGCCCGAGCCGTTCAATGAGCTCGACGCGATGGGTGTGATCACCCCCTTCGAGATCCAGAAGCGAAATGGCTGGATTTTGCACAACACGATTGGCCCCCACCAGTTCCGACCCAGCGACGGTGCCCTGACCATCTCCGGCCAGGAGGCACTTGCTTGGATCGCACGAGAAGCACCTGCTTCGCGGCGTCAAGTTTACGTCGTTCACGGAGCGAACAAGGATGAGACGCAGTCTCGTTTGACGGCCGTCCGTGACATGCTCGCCCAAATGGAGTACCACGGTCCTCAGCCGGAAGTGTTCTTGACTTCGCGGACGCCTCCGACGGCACCCGGCGGCTGGGCGACCAAGATCAATCGAGCTTGGCTGGACGAGTTGGCACCACCGAAGTTGCCGTCGACCAGCTCTTCGGGAACCAACTCGGCGACCCGAAACTAGGTCTCGGCTGGGTTGATGTGGCGGTTTCACGTCCAAAAAGGCGGCTTCTCGAACGAGAAGTCGCCTTTTTTTGTTTGAACGCAACCGACGGCTCGACGTTCATTGAAGTCGATTCAGTTGCTTGGTCGATGATGCTGCTGTACGAGATAGCACAACCCGGGCAGACGTCGCAATGCCACTTCCTGGCCTTGCTTCCCTAATGCTCGTTTGATCGCAAACCGCTGATCCCAGTGTCACGGGAGACCAACCGACGTGACTGTCAACACTTCATCAAAACGACTGAAACGCGCCCGACTCGCGACCGCCCTGGCACTTTCGGTGGCAGTGGGCGGACTCACCGGATGCAGCTCGGGGGCCGCTCGCCTTGCTTCACTCAATCCATTCGCCAAGTCAACCCCGGGCGGGGAAAGCTCCGGATTGGTCAACGGGACGAAGGCGGCGACGGCGAAGGTTGCTGGCTGGGTTTCGGGTGAAAAGAAAGTCGCCGCCGGTGACTCCACCGATCCGACCAGCTTGGCCCACAAGGCCGAAGTGACGCCTGAAATTTTCGTCGCCAATGGACGCTTGTGGGAAACCTCGGGTGACTTCAAAAAGGCCATGGAAAGTTACGCCAAGGCGCTCGAGATGTCACCGAGTGATCCCGGTGCACTGTCCAACATCGCTCGGCTGCACCTGCGACAAGGCAATCACAAACAAGCCGCCGAGTACTTCGGCCAGGCGATCAAACAAAGCCCGGAAGACGCCGGACTGTACAACGACCTCGGTCTTGCGCTGAGCAAGCTGGGGAATCATTCGGCGGCGGCGTCCACGATCGAACAAGCTCTTCGTTTAACACCTGGTTCGTCAAGGTTTACCAACAACCTTGCGTGCGTGCGATTTGAGGGGGGTGACGCAGAGGGTGCACTGAACGTTTTGGTGGAAAACAACAAGCCCGCGGTCGCGCACTTCAACATGGCTTACTTGCATTACAAGCACGGCCAGAAGAGCGAGGCGGCGCGTCACCTGACTCAGTCGATCTCACATGAGCCGGCGGCCCAGGCGGATCCCGCAACCAAACGCGCCGTCGCGAGATCGAAAGAGCTGCTTGCACAACTCGGCGGAAGTGTCCCTGGTAGCAATGCACCTGGTAGCACCGTCCCTGGCGGCAATGCCCCTGCGGGTGGTCTTCCCGGCAACGTGCTTCCGGGCGCTGAGCCGAACACAGCGATTGCCACCAAGTCGCTGGCGCCGCGCACAAGCGAGATTCCCACGGGCACTCCCAGCACCACATTCACGGTGTCGGACAAGACCCCGGCGGGAGCACCGGTCGGTAACGCCAGCTACAAGTTACCGGGAACGACACCGGCGGAGAAAACTCCTGCTGCCAGCACGTCACCCACGCCGACTCCCGAGGCTTCTCAGACGGAGCCCAAGGCAACCGAAGGAGCAAAGCGACCGGCAACGACCTTCGAACTGCCACCGGGCTTCAAGCTGCCGTAGCGTTTGAGCCTCTTGTTTTCGGCGATCGATCGCCGAACCTTGCCATGTCGGTCGCTCTCAACCTATCCTACCCCGTTCGAATGATCAGAGGGCGGGGCGATCGCTCGGTGGCACTTGTGCCGCCGGGAGGAAAGTCCGGGCTCCGCAGGACAGGATGGTCGATAACGTCGACCGGCCGCGAGGCTAGGGAAAGTGCAACAGAGAACAGACCGCCGAACGGTGGCTTGGAGGACCTGGCTTCGGTCGGGTCGGAATGAGTCACGCGTGGTAAGGGTGAAACGGTGCGGTAAGAGCGCACCAGCGGTCGAGGTGACTCGATCGGCTTGGTAAACCCCATCCGGAGCTAGACCAAACAGGGTGCAGAAGCGGTCCGCTTCGCTATCGACACTCGGGTAGGTCGCAATGGAGGCGGCGAGCAATCGTCGTGCACAGATAAATGGTCGCCACCAATGTCCGCATTGGTACAGAACCCGGCTTACAAGCCCTCTGATGATTCGAATGTTTATCAAACGCGAGCGGGTTTTTCGGTGAGCGGAAAGTACTCGTCGACGATGGCGTGGAACTCTTCGGCCGAAGACACGTTGGCGACGTGCGTTCGAAAGTGTCTTGCGCCGTATTTTCCTTGGGCGTAACAGCACGCGTACTTTCGCATCAGCATGGTGCCTTTTTCTTCGCCAAAGCGTGCTTTGACGAGTTCATAGTGATGCAGCATGCAATCCCGTTGTTGCTCGAGCGTCGGATCGGGCGGAACGGGATCGCCCCGGAGCGCGGCGGCGGCTTGTGAAAACAACCACGGCCGGCCCAAGCAAGCTCGTGCGATCATGACGCCATCGACGTCGTAGTTCTCGAACGCATGCACCACTTTTTCGGCGGAGTCTAAATCGCCGTTGCCGATCAATGGAATGGACTTGAGACGCGATTTGATTTCGCTGATGCGGTCCCAGTCCGCGTGACCGCGAAACATGTCTTTGGCCGTTCGGCCGTGTACGGTCAATGCCGCCGCGCCGGCGTCTTCGACGACATGCGCCACGTCGTTGCAGTTGATCGATTCGGGGCTGCACCCGAGCCGAATTTTGGCGGTTACCGGAGTGGGCGCGCATGCTTTGACGAGTCGCGAGATGATCTGATACATCCGGTCCGGAGTTCGCAACAGGTAGCTTCCGCTGTGCGCCTTCTCGGTGACCTGACGGACCGGGCAACCGAAATTGATGTCCACGACGCTGACTTGGTATTCGTCGACGAGTCGGCGTCCGACCTTGGCCATGGTGTCCGGGTCGTTGTCCCAAATCTGGACGGCCAGCGGACGCGCCTCTTCGGCGACGCCCCAGAGTCGCTCGGGATGTTCGGCGGCGTTTTCGTCCATCCAAACGAAGCCCCGTGCATTGACCATTTCAGTTGCTATCAACCCCGCACCGCCATACTCGCGGACCATTTGACGAAACGCCGCGTTGGTGAAACCTGCCATCGGGGCCTGCAGGATGGGCGGGTCGACCACGAGGTCGCCGATTTTGAAAGGCGGAGGAGGCAGTGGTCGTGTCATCGCGGAGAAATCAAGTGATTCGGGTCGACTCGAAGGCGTCGTGTTTGGTACCGGACACAAAATAACACAAATTGTCGCGTTTTCTCGAGTGCTAACGACGGCCCAGGATGGGACCGGCGGAGGTTCTCACGCGAAAACGCAACGCCGCAGAACGGATTCGACAGATGGGCGTGATTTTCGGCTTGCCGGTTGTCTCGATTTTTATCTTCATCGCCGCCGGCCTTTTGCTGGGACATCTCTTCTGGTACCGCGATACCAGCGAGCTGGATGAGAAGATCGTCGACCTTGAGAAGCAACTCCGCATCGCCGGAGATGACTTCACAAACCGTGAAGAAGAGGTCAGTGGACTCTCACGCAAGGTTCGTGAACAGGACATCGATCTGGATCGAGCACGTTCGGCATTGGCTTCGTTGCAAGACCAGAACGCGGTTCTGCAATCGGAACTGGAGTCGGCTTCGCCTCCGTCCGGTCCGACCACTGAAATGGTCAACGCGCTGCAAGCCGACTTCGATCAGGCTGGCCAGCGCACGCAAGAACTCGAGCAAGACAACCAACAGCTCCGCTCGCAGAACCAGCAACTGCAGGCGGCAGTCGACGAAGCACAGGATGCCTTGGCAGAACTGCGCGACGAGTTAAAGGATGCGCTCGCGTCGCGAGACGAAGCGCTTCGTGTGATCGAAACTGGCGCCCATCAAACCGCCGATTCCGACGAAAAACTGATCGAAGCGCAGCGTCAACTCCGCGAAAGTCAAACGCAAGTGGAGACACTCCAGGAGTCGACCGAAGCTCAGGCCGGGCAGATCACCGAGCTGAAAGCAGAACTCGAGCGCCAGACCGAGATCTTCCTCAACCAGACGAAGCAGATCGATGGCCAAGCGGTGGTCATCGACGAAAAATCCAAGCAACTGGATGCAACAAAGTCACAGTTGGGCGAGAGCACGGTCACAATCGAAACGCTCCAACAGCAGATCGATGGCCTATCAGCGACGAGCCAGTCCGATGTGGCTGAGCGTGAGTCGTTGATCAGCGAGTTGAAGCAGAGCCTCAGTCAGCGCGAGCAAGAACTCGATGACGCCAAGAACGAACAGGAACGTGCCGGCCAGGAACTGTCGGACGTGCGAGAGACGCTGGAGGCCACTCAGGGTGAACTCGACTCCTTGAAGAAAGTCCTCGAGTCGGTTCGCGGTGAAAGCGATGAGTACGTCGATTCGCTACGGCAGGAACTGGATGAACTGCGTAGCATTCGTCAGCAGCGCGACGAGGCTGCATCCAAGTACGCATCGGTCGTAACCAGCATCGAAACGATGCAACAGCAGCTTGCCGGTGCACTCGATCAAGCCGAACGAACGGCGGATCAGAACGAACGGCTGGCGGACTTGATCGAACAAAAGCAGAACCGCATCACAGAGCTGGAAGCGGAACTGATCTCATCCGGTGAAACGGAAAGCGATCTTCTGACGTTGCGGGAAGAGTTGGAAACTTCCAACGCGGCGCTCGAAGACCGAGATCGTTTGGTGGCGTCGCTTCGCGAAGAACTGGAGCCGCTTCGGGACTTGAAACAGCAGTCGGCGTTGGCGGAAGCCGAACATGACACGTTGGTGACGCAGCTGCACGAAGCGAACCTGACCAACGTCACGCTTCGAGAACAGCTCGCGGAAATGGCCGACCACCCCGAGGAAGTGAAGTCGCTTCAAGAGCAAGTGGACCGATTGCTTGCGGAACTGGAGTCGGTCACCACGGTGGCCGAACAGGAGCGTGAGATTCGGTTCGAGATGGAACGCAATCTCAGTGAGAAGACCACCACGATTGCGGAGCTTGCGAAACGCTGTGAAGAGATTGAGCCGCTGGAGAACGAATCCAAATCGCTAGCCAAGCAGGTCGAAGAGAGCTTGGACCGCATCGAAGACCTGACAAAGGAGCTTGGCCAGCGCCAGCTCACGATCGATGAGCTGGATTCACGTCTGCAGGTCCTCGATTCACTCGAAGACGACAATCAGGCGCTCACCGACAAGGTGTCCGAGGGAGTGGCAAAGTTAGAAACGCTGACCAACGCCCTGCGTGATCGCGATACCGAAATCGGCGAGCTGAATGAGCAGGTGGCACGCGTTTCTGAAATGGAAGCGTATTCACAAGAACTATTCGAACAACTCAATAGCCGGCAAACCACTCTCAAAGAACTATCCGCCACCGTGATCGATCAAAGCGATCAACTCAAGGAGCTGGAGCAGAAGTCGGCGGACTACGAAGCGGCAAAGCAGGAGATCGAATCACTGCAAAACGAGCTAGCCGAACAAAGACGATCTCACGCCGGTTTGTCCGAAAGCTTGAGCGATCAAGAGCGTGAAATCGAGACCTTGCGTCAGAAAGAAGAAGAGCTGGTGGCGCTGCGTTATCGGTTTGACAAAGCGGAATCGGATATTCAAGAGCTTACCGCCGCAAAGAGTGAGCTCAGCCGGGCCGTCGATGAATCGGCGAAATCTTTGGAAGCAGCCTCCGACAGCACCGTCGCACTGCAGCGCGAACTGAGGCTTTCGAACGAGGGCGCTGAGTCACTGCGAGATGAGTTGAACTACACCGCCAGTCAACTGGAAAGCCAGCAGCAGACCGAAAAAGCACTTCGCCAACACATTCGTGAAAGCGAGGCGGAGCTGCACGAGATGAAGCGACGGATCAGCGCCGTCGCCGACGTCGAGAAGCAACTGCATCTGCGCGAGGCTGAGATCGGCCAACTGAAAGAACAGAGCGAACTGCAAACGCGCGCCTTTGCCGAGCAGCGTGAAGAGCTATTGCAGCTCCGTGAGGACGTCGCAGATTTGGATGCGACCAACAAGCAACTCGAGGTGATGCGAGATCGTCTCTTGAAAGCCAACGAGCAAAACGAAACCTTGGTTTCGACCAATCAAGCGCTCGAGACAAAACTCTCGAAGGTGGTCACGGAGTTGGACATCAGTGGCGTTTCGATCGAAGACCTCGAGCGCCGGTTGGAAACCAAGACCAGGAAACTGGAGGAGACCCTGGCGGAATTGTCAGCAGCTGCGAATCAAGTTGAATCGCGAGAGCAAGAACTTGCGGCCCAACTGGCGGTCGGGGAAGTCCAGTCCGCCAAGGCGGATGACTTGATGGCGAGGCTGAAAGCACTGAGCGAAGAACACGAGGACAGCTTGAAAGCGAATGAGTCTGCCCAGTTGACGATTCGATCGCTGCAAAACGAAGTTCATCAGCAAACCGAGACCATCCGGACGCTTCGACGCGAACGAGGCTCCATCGCCGATCTTGAAAACGGCGACCGCCGAGCTGCCTGATTCGCATCGCCTGAACGACCATTGGCGGATTTGAAACGCAGGACAGGCTTCCAGCCTGTCGGATCAAGCGTGACAGGATGGAAGCCTGTCCTCCTGTTCCATTGATTGATTAGGTTGCGATCGCTATCTCGCGAATCTACACTCCCTGGGTGATGATTACTCGTCTCCCAGGGTTTTAACGATGATGGCGGCAAGGTTTTGGAAACAGGCGGGCCAACGCGGTCTTTGCCAGAGAGGGCTGCTTCAACCGGTGGGCACGCCCACCGGCAAGGCGCTGTCGCCCCATTCGGGGCTCATGCGAGGAACAAAACGTGCGGCGTCTAATACGGCCACAACCCCAACCTTTTATAAGCCCACCATCGGCTTATGGGCGAGAGTTAACAAAGCACTTGTTGGTTTGTGCATCGCACTGCTTGTTGGCTGCCTGAGCGGATGCACAATCGAGAAGATTGAGACGGCCGAAGCGAACTCCGAATCGACTTCGACGAGCGATGATTCGGAACCCTCGACGTCGGTCAAAGAGGCCGACGACGACGAGAATTTAAAGGTCGCTTACGTGACCAACTGTGTGGCGTCGTTTTGGGTGATTGCGGAAAAGGGCTGCCAAGCCGCCGCGCGCGATTTGGGCGTCGAGTGTCTGGTGAGGATGCCGGAGGAGCTGGATGCGGCCGTCCAAAATCGAGTGCTCGAGGAATTGATCGCGCTTGAATTGGATGGACTGGCGATCTCGCCCGTCTCGCCCAACAACCAAACCCAGTTACTGAATACGGTCGCTGAACAAACCAATTTGATCACGCATGACTCGGATGCCCCCAAGTCAAAGCGGCTCGCTTATATCGGAATGAGTAATTATGACGCCGGACGCATGTGCGGCAAACTGGTCAAGGAAGCACTTCCGGATGGCGGCGAAGTGATCCTGTTCGTCGGAGTCTTGGGGCAATTGAACGCAGACCAGCGTCGGCAAGGCGTCATTGATGAGTTGCTCGATCGTCCGGCGGATCCAAAGCGACCCTTTGATCCCAATTCAGGCCCCATTCAAGGTGACAAGTACACGATTCTCGATACGCGAACCGATGAGGGCGATCAGGCTCGCGCGAAAGGCAACGCGGAAGATGCGATCGTCAAGTATCCCAAACTCGGATGCATGGTGGGATTGTTCGCGTACAACCCGCCGGCAATGTTGGAGGCCGTCAAAGGCGCCGAGATGACGGGCGACATTCAGATCATCGGGTTCGACGAACAGGACGCCACATTGCAGGGCATCATGGACGGGGATTGCTATGGAACGGTCGTTCAGAATCCGTACCAGTACGGCTACAAGTCGGTCGAGATCTTGACGAAGCTGGCTCGTGGCGATCAATCGGCTCTGCCCGAAGGTGGCTTTCTGGACATTCCCGCGCGGTCGATTCGACAAGACAACGTCAAATCGTTTTGGGACGAGTTGAAGGAACTGACCGGCGAACCCGCATCGAACCCGTGATCGACTCCACGACGCCTCCGGCACCCTTGCTGCAAGGTGTCGGGTTATCAAAACGGTTCCCGGGAGTTCGCGCGCTGCACCGTGTCGACTTAACGTTGGGACATGCCGAAGTGCTCGCGATCGTCGGCGAGAATGGCGCCGGCAAGAGTACGCTGATGAAGATCTTGGCCGGTGTGCAATCACCGGACGAAGGTGAGCTGTGGCTGCGAGGATCGACGGTCGAATTCACCGGCATTCGTGAAGCGATGGACGCAGGGATTTCACTGATCCATCAAGAGTTGAACCTGGCGGAGAACCTGAGTGTTGCCGCCAACCTGTTCTTGGGACGAGAGCCGCGACGGTTCGGACTGATCGATCATCGAAGGCTGGAACAAGAGAGTCGACCGTTTCTGGAGGCCGTCGGTTTGAGCGTCGAGCCGGCGACTCGATTGGAAGAGTTGACGCTCGGCAAACAACAACTTGTCGAGATCGCCAAGGCGCTGTCCACCGGGGCAAAGGTCTTGATCATGGACGAACCGACCAGCAGTCTTTCGCAGCGCGAAGCCGAGCGACTTTTCGAGGTCGTTTTTGACTTGAAGGCTCAAGGCGTCAGTGTCGTCTACATCTCACACCGGCTGGCGGAAGTGGAGACCTTGGCCGATCGCGTGATGGTCATGCGTGACGGTGAGCATGCCGGTGAACTGGTCGGCGAGAAAATCACGCACGACGCGATGGTCAGCCGAATGGTCGGCCGCGACGTCACACGTTTTTTTCAGCGGACACGCTCGGCGGAGTTACCGGATGCAAACGCCACGCCGATTCTCCAGGTCAAGGATTTGGTCGTTCCGGAACACCCGAAGCACCGCGTCTCCTTTGAAATCTCGAGCGGCGAAATGGTTTCGCTCGCCGGATTGGTCGGCGCGGGACGAACGGAATTGCTGCGTTGTCTGTTCGGAGTCTCGATGCCGCTCGCGGGAACGATCCGCGTGGCCGGCGAAAGCGTCCGGTTGAAGAGTCCCAACGATGCCATTGCCGCAGGCATGGGGTTGGTCCCGGAGGATCGCAAAGGACAGGGACTGGTGATTGACTTTCCGGTCGACGAAAACGTCTCGCTCTCGCATCTCAGCGAAGACGCTGTGGCGGGTTGCTGGGTGCGTTCGGGTGTTCTGAAGCAACACGCGCTCTCGAGCATCGAGCGATTGCGAATCAAAACGCCGAGCGAATCCCAAGTGGTTCGCTATCTCTCGGGTGGCAACCAGCAGAAAGTCGTTATCGCGAAATGGCTGTTGATGAATCCGAAAGTCTTGCTGCTCGACGAACCGACGCGCGGCATCGACATTGGGGCCAAAGAAGAAATCTATCGCTTGATGGAGTCATTGGCGGCGCAGGGGATGGCAATCCTGTTTGTTTCAAGCGAGCTGGAAGAAGTAATTGGACTGAGCGATCGTGTGTTGGTGATGCATGAAGGTGAGATCACCGGGCAATTGGTGGGCGAGCACGTGACCGAACAAAACATCATGGCATACGCAACGGGAGCGGAACGTGAATAAGATCCTGGGCATCTTTGGACTCCTGCTCTTCGTGTGCCTGTTCACGGCGGTGATGAGCGACAGCTTTATTGGCGAATTCAATCTCTTTAATGTCGCGCGGCGAAGTGCGTTGTTCGGCATTCTTTCGATCGGGGTCGCGTTTGTCATCATCACCGGGGGAATCGATCTGTCGATCGGTTCCGTCGTGGGCTTAGTTGCCTGTTTACTTCCGATGTTGGTGGTGGACTCGGGGTTGTCGCCGCCGCTTGCGATCCTTCTCGTGCTGTTCGTGGCCGGAGGGATAGGACTGTTGCATGGCCTTCTGATCACGAGGCTGGATCTCCAGCCCTTTGTGGTCACGTTGTGTGGCTTGTTGTTCTATCGGGGGTTTTCCCGATGGCTTGCCGACGATGCGACGCTTGGCTTTGGGCAGGAGTTTGACGGGCTGCGATTACTGGCGATCGGAAAACCCTTCAGCTGGGCAACGCTGATCGGATCGGCCGGCGCGGTGCTACTGTGTTATGGGCTTTGGCGTGCATTCAGGCAGGGTGAGCGTGCATCTGCCAGCGACCAACTGACCGCTCGGCTCAACCGTTGGTCGCCGGCCGGGATCGGTACGTTGTTGTTGTTGGTCGGATCCTCACGTTTTTGGTTCGGATGGGAATCCACGCCGGGCGTGGTTTTGTGGCAAATGGCGGGCTACCAAGCACGAGGCCTTGCCGCGGTGGTGCCGGAATCATCGACCACGGTTCCCGGGAAACTGATGCTCTATCTGGGAGCAGGCATGTTGGCGCCGCTGTTGATTTTGTTTTTGCGTTGGGCGTGGCAACAGAACGCGACACGGGTTCGCTGGCCGATGATCGGTTCGCTGTTGTCGCTCGTCGCACTCGGAGGTTGCTTGTGGACGCTTGTTCCGGCGTTCCGTGAATCGGTTGCGTCGGATCGGTACCGCGTCGGCTTGGTGGAGATGAGTGGGGATTCGCTGCGACTGCTGGCCCTCTCGGTTTGTTTTGTCGTGGTCGCCGCAACGATCGGTTCACTGGGATGGCTGGTGTCTGCGGCGTCGAAGTCCAGCGAGCGATCCAGGGCCCTGGTGCCGCTGTTGGTGACGGCCGCTGTGTTTTCGCTGATGGGTCTCAGTAATCTGCCGGCAACCATGGTTCCCACCCCGATGGTCCTCTTGATCGCGGTCGCCGTCGCGGCCTCGGTCTTTCTGAATCACACCGTGTACGGTCGCTACCTCTTGGCGCTCGGGCGGAACGAGGAAGCGGCACGCTACAGCGGAATCAACACCAAGCGGATGACGGTCTTGGCGTATGTCTTGTGTGCGTTGGCGGCCGGGCTGGGAGGCGTTCTGTTTTCGCTGGAAAGCAATGCCGTTCAGCCGTCCAGCTTCGGGAACTTCTACGAGCTCTACGCGATCGCGGCGGCGGTCCTTGGCGGTTGCAGTTTGCGAGGTGGTGAAGGCAATGTGCTGGGTGTGGTGATTGGTGCGGCGGTGATGCGAGTGCTGCGCAATGCCATCAATCTCTTGGGCATTAGCACGAAATTGGAGTTCTCCATCATCGGATTGGTGATTCTCGCCGGCGTCATCGTCGATGTGGTGGTGCGCCGCATCGCGGAACGGAAACGGCTGGAGCAACGCGATACTGGGGCGGACGAAGCGGTTCCCGAAGCAACCGCACCGTGAGGCTTTTCCGGGCGAGCTTTTCCGGGCGAGCTTGGCTTGACTCGACATCAATACTGCCACGCGTTTCCAGTCCGATCGATCGTTTGGTGTGCTAGCGATGAAGCCTCCCGAAAACTCTCCTCCCGCCTGGGCGAGCTACGTCTTGTACGCCGCGGGTCTCTACAACTTGTTGTGGGGGGCGTGGGTGGTGCTCCGGCCGAACGATCTGTTCTTGCTGACAGAGACACCACTGCCGCTTTACATCTCGATTTGGCAGTGCGTGGGAATGATCGTGGGTGTTTACGGGATCGGCTACGCGGTTGCCGGCCGACATCCGTTTCGCCATTGGCCAATTGTCTTGGTAGGATTTTTGGGCAAGACGTTCGGACCCATCGGGATGGTGTTTCACTTCCTCACGGTTCCGGCGGACGCACCCGGCCGATTGCCGGTTTCATGGGCTTGGGTGAACCTGACCAACGATTTGGTTTGGTGGTTTCCCTTTGCCGCGATTCTCTATTTGTCTTTTAAACATTGGAACGCACCTACGGTTGATTCGGCTGAAAAAGACGACGCGAGCGTGAGTGCCGTCAACGAGCGGTTTCTCAGCCAGCATGGCGAATCGATCGCGAGTCTTTCGCGACAGGCGAACACCTTGGTCGTGTTTCTACGCCACAGTGGCTGTACGTTTTGCCGAGAAGCACTCGAGGACCTGCGCCAGTGTCGCGCCTCGATTGAGTCGTCGGGAACCCAAGTCGTTCTCGTCCACATGGGCGACGAATCCGATGCCGGTTTCTTTGACGCCTACGGACTTTCGAATGTCCACCGAATCAGCGATCCGGGTTGTGAACTCTACCGGGCCTATGAACTCGGGCGCGGAAGAATCGGGCAGTTGTTTGGGCTGCCGGTTTGGTGGCGCGGTTTCCGTGCGGCGATCTTGGATCGTCACGGCGTAGGCAAACTGGGTGGAGATGGATTTCAAATGCCGGGCACTTTCTTGGTCCGCAACAATGAAGTCATCAAGGCGTACCGACATGAAAATGCGGCGTCTCGCCCGGACTACTGCGCCGTTTCCAACGTCTCTTCATCGGAACCTTCTTCTTCGAGCTCGGAGAAAGCCTCACCCGCTGTCTGACGAGCGAGCCGAGTGTTCCTGGGGAAGATGTCGTTGTTCGGTTTTTCGTGCCACCACCAATGCGTGAAGCAAGCACCGCATCGCATGCATCGCCAGCGAATGCGAAGCAGCGGCAGATGCAAGATTTGCTTGTACCAGCGCGAACGATAGCATTCGTTGGGACGGTTTTGGCAGCGCGGGCAGTTCACTCTCATCGGTAATTCAGCCAGTCAACTCTTTGGTGATCGTGAGGCGTTTTCCAGCCGACGGATGGCTTTTTGAGCGAGCCTGGGAAGTGACGCTTCGATCGAAGCCCAGCTTGCCTTGGCACCCTTCTTTGGACGCACCACGAAATCGAACCCGGACGGCAGCTGGTGTTGCTGGGTGCGAAAGGACTCTCGAATCCAACGCTTCCATCGATTGCGGTGAACGGCATTTCCCGTGCGTTTCGGGATGGTGACCCCGAGACGGCTCCGGCCGATTTGATTGTTCCGCATCGTGAAGACGACCAGGCATCCGTCCGCGGCAACACCCCCGCGACGCAGCACAAGTGTGAAGTCGCGGCCGCTCCGTACTCGACGCGTTTTTGGAAAGTCGTTTTTCATACCTGTCTTGAACGATAACTAAACAGGCTGGAAGCCTGCCCTACGTTTCAAACTCGCCACACTACTTTTTTGAAATGATCAATCGGCCTTGTAATCCGGCTCCCAGCTTTGAATTTGGATTCTCAATGGTCGCCCACAAGCGAACTTGTCCCGTGACGGGATGCAGTTCGGGGGAAACGAACGTCACCGTTCCACTTGCAGTCAGATCTTGAGCCGCAAGTCCCTTCGGTATGAAACGCACATTGCGGCCGACCAAATCGCGGCCGTGGCTTGTTCCATCCACAAAGCATTCTACGCGGAGGGAGTCCAGCGAGATGATTCGGACAAGCGGCTTTCCGGCTTCGACCCATTCGCCGGGTTGAATGTCGATTTCCGTGACCAGTCCCGCCACCGTCGTGCGGAGGGTGTGTCGATCCAAATTGGTTTCCGCGATTCCGACCGCGGCCTCTTTCTCCGCCGCCGTCGCAGCGGCAACCATCAGGTCTCGTTGGGCCTGTTCGATCGCGAGCACGGCTTGATCAACATTCAAGCGGATCTCGCGGAGTTCCATTTCGCTGACCGAGCCGGCGTATGTTTCGTTGGCCAGCTGGCTCTGTCGAAGTTCATGCTCGCGGACTTGCAGGCTCCGCCGAGCGAACCGCAGATTGACATCGTTATCGCTTTCCAGGTTCGCGGCCTCGAGTGCAGCACGGGCGGCGATCAGTTCCTTTTCGGCAAGCTCGCTCCGCAAACGAATCAAGGGCGTTGCTCGGGAAACGGCTTGTCCTTCGGTGACGTCCACCGAGGCGACGACGCCCGAGAGTGGGGCCGCGATGAACGCGTTTTGGATCAGCGACGTCTGAGCTCGCTCGATGACCAGTTCTTGTTCGGTGTCGGTTTGCGGCGCTGCCGGGGTGGCTTTGGTTGCTTCTTCCTGGCCGACGGAGAGCGCGGGATAGGCGAGCAAGAGCGGAATGAGTAGGGCGGCGATGACGATGCCACGCATTCGAGATGCCTCGGGGCAAAGGAACGGACAGAAGCACAGGCTACGGTCGCGAACTCGGGGTCCGGGTCTCCCTTCCGAGGTGAACCGAGTCGCAGCCGTGGTAGCACACAAACGGAGTGCGTGCCTGGGAAAACAGACTATTTCGACACTTCCATCCTGCAAGTCGCCCGGACGCGCTGATTCCGTGCGACGAGAAGCGTCACGTGGGTTGTTCGGCTTGGCACGATTGTGCCAGATTGCGTGCGGCTGGCCCAAGGTCGACAATGCTCGGCTGACTCGGTGATGCCTTTCGCGGGCGGGCCTTTCTTGGCCAGCGAAATCCTCTCAACAAGTTTCGGATGTGTGATGGCAGGAAAAGATCCCCAGAGCGCGAGGACGATCGACCCGGCACTCAGCCTGTCTTCGATGATTTGGTCCGGAGTTCG
>JBCBOO010000259.1:0-9609 GCA_039821235.1 Planctomycetota bacterium | reverse complement strand
CATCAACCGAAACGCCGGCGCGATGACCGTCGCTTGCAGGCCCTTTCGCAGGGCATCGTTTGATTCGGGCATGAAATGAAGGCGTGTCGACATGCGACGTGTCCGTGGGCCGGGTATCGAGAGTGAACGGGTTCGCGGGGGGGGCTGCGGTGGTAGAAACGCCACATCCTCTCCGGGGCAAGTTGACGCCGCAGACAGAGATTGGTCAACGTTTTCTCCACCGCGATCGGGAGCTTGGAAAACGATTCCGGGCCGGTGGTGCCGATCATGCAGATTGGCAAAGATTTGTCCGGCAAGGCCGAATCCGATTTCGACAGTTTCGCGGGACTGCCAAGGTGGCATCCGCCCCAAAGACTACAAAGGCTGTCAGAGCAACAAAAAAACTGGAGCGTATTTGCGGTGTGATTTGAAATCATTTTCCGCCGTTTTTCTCGGCCTCTTCCGCCACTCCACGTCTCTTTTTTGGAAGAGCACCGCCGGTTGGCACGCGGCTTGCCTTACCGAGGCGAGACTCTGCGGAGCTGCCATTCCGTCCCCGCTCGGGACGTTTGGCTTCATTCGTAACACATCCTGGCGTGATCCTTCGCCGGTCTGAAACCCATTCCCCCTTTTGAACGTCACTGTCAGACGAGTTTGTCGAGAAGTCGGCAAGTTTACGGGACCGTGACGCGGTGCAATTTCACAGGAGAAATAACGTCGTGGCAAAGCAAATCGTTTTCGACGACGACGCTCGCGGACCTTTGTTGGCAGGCGTCAGCAAACTGTCGCGAGCCGTCAAAAGCACGCTCGGTCCCCGAGGTCGCAACGCGGTTTTGGATAAAGGTTGGGGCTCCCCCAAAGTAACCAAGGACGGCGTCACGGTTGCGGAGGACATCGAACTGGACGACCCCTTCGAGAACCTCGGCGCCCAACTCGTCAAAGAGGCAGCCAGCAAGACTAACGATGTCGCTGGCGACGGAACCACGACGGCAACGGTTCTCGCCGAAGCCATCTTCCGCGAAGGCCTGAAAATGGTCGCCACCGGTGCCGATCCAATGGCACTGACTCGCGGAGTCAACAAGGCCGTCGAAACGGCGACCGCTCAAATCAAGAAGCTTGCCAAGCAAGTCGACGAGAAGAGCAAGTCCGAGATCAAGCAAGTTGCAACGATCGCCGGGAACAATGATCCGGAGATCGGTGACGTTCTCGCCAATGCGTTCACGAAGGTTGGCAAGAACGGTGTCATCACCGTCGAAGAAGGCCGTTCAAATGAAACGTACGTCGACGTCGTCGAAGGCATGCAGTTCGACCGTGGTTTCCTTTCGCCCCACTTTGTCACCGATCAAGACAACGTCGCTGTCGAACTGGATAACTGCTACGTCTTGCTGTTCGAAGACAAAATCAGCAACAACAAGAAACTGATTCCGCTTTTGGAAGCGATCAGCAAGGAAAAGAAGCCGCTCCTGATCATCGCGGAAGATGTGGAAGGCGAAGCGTTGGCAACCTTGGTCGTCAACAAGATGCGTGGCATCATCTCCGCCGCGGCCGTCAAGGCTCCCGGGTACGGTGATCGCCGCAAAGCGATCCTCGGCGATATCGCTGAACTGACCGGTGGCAAGGCGATCTTCAAGGACCTTGGTATTGATCTGGAAAGCGTCAAGCTTTCTGACCTCGGACGGGCCAAGAAGATTCGCATCACCAGTGACGCCACGACGATGGTCGGTGGTGCGGGTACGAAAGCCGCCATCGAAGGACGTGTGGCTCAGATTCGACGCGAGATCGAGCAGACCGATAGCGACTACGATCGTGAAAAGCTGCAAGAGCGACTTGCGAAGCTGGCAGGCGGTGTCGCCCAAATCAACGTGGGTGCAGCGACCGAAACCGAAATGAAGGAGCGTAAGGCTCTGATCGATGATGCTCGTGCAGCCACACAAGCGGCGCTGGAAGAAGGCATCGTTCCTGGCGGCGGCACGACGTTGCTTCGCTGCCGTGCGGCCGTTGAGAAGCTGGAGAAGAGTCTCGAGGGCGACCAAGCTCTGGGTGTTCGAATCATTCGCAATGTGCTTGATCAGCCTCTTCGCGCGATCGCCACCAACGCTGGTCTCGATGGCGCGGTCGTGGTCAACCGTGTCCTACAGCTCAAGGGCAAGACCGAAGGCTACGACGCCAACGCGGAGAAGTACTGTGATCTGCTCGCCGCGGGAATTGTGGACCCGGCAAAGGTCGTTCGCACATCGCTCGCCAACGCGGCAAGCGTTGCGGCACTGTTGCTGACCACCGAGTCACTCGTCACGGAGATCCCGGTCGAAGAAGAAGAAGGCGGCGACCATCACCATGACCACGGAATGGGCGGCGGAATGCCGGGCATGGGTGGAATGGGCGGTGGCATGCCAGGTATGGGCGGCATGGGTGGAATGGGCGGTATGCCCGGCATGATGTAGGCCTCACCCGGACCGATCCTTTCTCATTACAACCAAACTCTCAATATAAACTTCGGAACCTCAGAAATGGCAAAAGTGAATCTTCGTCCCTTGGATGATCGTGTTGTAGTTCAGCCCGTTGAAGCGGAAACAACGACCGCCGGCGGCATCGTGCTCCCCGACTCGGCCAAGGAAAAACCGCAACGTGGCACCATCGTTGCCGTCGGGCCTGGAAAACTGCTCGAGAGCGGTACACGTGGAAGTCTGAGCGTCGACATCGGCGACACCGTGATTTACGGCAAGTACGGCGGAAGCGATATCGAAGTCGATGGCCAAGAAATGAAAATCCTTCGCGAAAGCGACATCCTGGCCAAGGTGCTGTAGTGATGGCTTGTCACCGAGGGCGAACTGCTCC
Organism: Planctomycetota bacterium; assembly: GCA_039821235.1. GTDB lineage: Bacteria > Planctomycetota > Planctomycetia > Pirellulales > Pirellulaceae > Stieleria. Next base: position 6,795 of record JBCBOO010000259.1, on the reverse strand, counting down.
GGTGCATTCCCCTCCAAAACAATCATTTCCAGAGGAATTCTCTCGTGGCAAAACAACTCCTTTTTGAAGATCACGCCCGCGCTCGAATGCTGGCAGGGGTCGACAAGCTCGCCAACGCTGTCGCGATCACCATGGGCCCGACCGGCCGGAACGTGATCATTGACAAGTCGTTTGGCGGACCGACGGTCACCAAAGATGGTGTCACCGTCGCCAAAGAAATTGAACTCGAAGATCGCTTCGAGAACATGGGCGCCAAGCTTGTTATCGAAGTCGCTCAGAAGACCAGCGACTTGGCCGGAGACGGCACGACGACGGCAACGGTTCTCGCTCGGGCCATCTTCAAGGAAGGCCTTCGCAACATCGTCGCCGGCAGCAACCCAGCAGCGATTCGGCGTGGGATCGACAAAGCCGTTACGGCGGCTTGCGAAAAGCTCCACGAACTGGGTCGTCCCGTGACCGGCAAGGAAGAAGTCGCAAACGTGGGTGCCATCAGCGCCAACAACGACATGAAGATCGGTGGCCTTCTCGCGGACGCTCTTGAGCGAGTCGGGAAGGACGGCGTGATCACCGTCGAAGAAGGCAAGTCGCGTGATACCGAAGTCAAGTACGTTGACGGCATGCAGTTCGACAAGGGCTACATCTCGCCCTACTTCATCACCGATCCCGGTTCGATGGAGGCCAACTTGGAGAACGCGTTGGTGTTGCTGTATGAAAAGAAGATCAGCAACATTCGCGACTTGGTACCTTTGCTCGAAAAGTCCGCGCAAACGGGTCAGCCTTTGTTGATCATCGCGGAAGACGTCGATGCCGAAGCACTCACGCTCTTGGTCGTCAACAAGCTGCGTGGCACGCTGAATGTCTGTGCCGTCAAGGCACCTGGGTTTGGTGATCGTCGCAAGGCAATGCTCGGCGACATCGCAACGCTGACCGGCGGAACGTTGATCAGCGAAGACCTCGGCATCCAGCTCGAGAACGTGACGCTTGAACAGCTCGGTCGCGCAAAGAATGTCACCGTCGACAAGGGCAACACGACAATCGTTGAGGGCGGTGGCAACCGTTCGGAAATCGATCAGCGTGTCGCTCAGATCCGTGCTCAAATCGAGCAAACCGACAGCGACTACGACAAGGAAAAGTACCAGGAACGTCTGGCGAAACTCTCCGGTGGCGTGGCAGTGATTAGTGTCGGTGCGGAAACCGAAGCCGAAATGAAGCAAACCAAGGCTCGCCTCGAAGACGCATTGCACGCGACCCGTGCCGCCGTCGAAGAAGGCATCTTGCCCGGTGGCGGTGTCGCCCTGGTTCGCTGCGTCGAAGCGGTTGAAAAGGCCAAGAGCAAGGCAAAAGGCGACGAGAAGATCGGCGTCGATATCGTGCTGAGTGCTTTGACGGCTCCAATGAAGCAAATCGCTGATAACGGCGGCATCGACGGCAGCGTCGTGGTCGACGAGGTCAGCCAAAAGGCCGACGGCGTCGGATACAACGCGCATAGCGGCGAGTATGCCGACATGTTCAAAGTGGGAGTCATTGATCCCGTCAAGGTCGTTCGCACCGCGCTGACCAACGCCGGCAGTATCGCCGGCTTGTTGCTGACCACCGAAGCGTTGGTGACGAACTTCGAAAAGGAAGACAAGGAAAAGTTGCCGGTTGAAGGCGTGATTGCTTAGTCACGCCCTGCCTAAACCGGCATCGCAGTCTTTAGCGGGTCGCTGCCTCCAGTCCTGGCAAGCGGCCCGCTTTTTTATCACTTCCATGAGCCGTCATGAGTCAAAAGCGAGACTACTACGAGGTCCTCGGCGTTAGCCGCAGTGCTTCCAAAGGTGAGATCGATCGCGCTTACCGAAAGCTTGCGATCAAGTACCACCCGGATAGCAGTAAAGCGGAAGACGCGGTCGAGCGATTCAAAGAGGCCTCCGAGGCCTACGAGGTCTTGAACGACGCCGACAAGCGTGCTCGCTACGACCGGCACGGCCACGCGGGTGTGGATGGGGCCGCAGGTCAGTTCAATGATGTCGAAGATATCTTTGAAGCTTTCGGAGAGATGTTTGGCGGCGGTATGTTTGGCGATCTCTTCGGAGGTCGTGGCGGCGGTGGCGGTGGCGGTGGAGGTGGCGGACGCCGACGACGAGCCCGGCGCGGATCGGACGTTCGTTGTGATGTCACGCTCACGCTGGAAGAAGCCGCGAAAGGAATCAGCAAAGACATCACGTTTCGTCGCGACATTGCGTGCTCGACATGCGACGGAAGTGGCGCCGCACCGGGTAGCAAGCCTGAAACTTGCAACACCTGCGGCGGACAAGGTCAGGTCGTGCAGTCGGCGGGTATTTTGCGAGTGCAAACCGCATGTCCTCATTGCGGCGGTGCAGGCCAGCGAATCAGCCAGCCCTGTTCCGACTGCCGTGGAGGAGGCCTGCAAAGCGAAAAGGCGGAATTGACGGTCGAGATTCCCGCCGGTGTTGATGACGGGATGCGAGTTCGCGTCCAAGGCGAAGGCGAGGCCAGTCCGGATGGTGGACCGCCCGGCGACTGCTACTGTTTTATTTCCGTCAAACCGCACGATTTGTTCAAACGAGACGGCAGCAGTCTCATCCTGCAACTGCCGATTTCGTACAGCCAAGCGGCGCTCGGCGCCGAAATCAGTGTCCCAACTCTGGATGGGCCAGAACCGCTAGTCGTTGCTCCCGGAACACAAAATGGTGAAGTGTTCACCGTCTCGGGCAAGGGTGTCGCGGACCCTCGCAGCGGACGTCCGGGTGACCTGCTCGTACAGGTCTTCATCGAAGTGCCAAAGAAACTGAGCGCGGAACAGGAAGAACTCCTGCGTAAACTCGCCGAACACGACCACAATTCGGTCTTGCCGCATCGCAAAACCTTTCTCGAGAAAGTTGCCGATCTGTTTTAGCAACGACCGCAGAAGATGGGTGGCAGATCCCCGCAAACGTGACCTGAGAATTTTTACTGCCGATCCTTTCAAAACCGTCACACGTTTAACGACTCGAACATGACCAACGAAGGCTACACGGAAGAGGACAAGAAGGACCCGATGGACGGAGCAGCAGAGCAAGAATCAGCCGCCGATGAGAGCGGCGCGTCAACCGATGAAGCGTTTCGCGACGAGTCCGTTGTTGATGCGCCGCCGACACGTGACGAAGAAATGGAGCAACTCCGCCGGACGGCGGACGAAGCCGACAAACGCGTGTTGCAAGCACAAGCGGAAGCGGAGAATTTTCGCAAGCGGATGCGTCGCGACTATGAAGACCAAATCAAGTTCGCATCGACCGATCTGGTCGTTGACATGCTGGAAGTCCGTGACAACTTGATCCGAGCGATCGAAGCCGCTTCCAACGACGAAGCGACCGGTCTTCGTGACGGTGTCGCCATGGTTTTGAAGCAGCTCGATGATGTGCTCGCCAAACATGGCGTCGAACAGATTCCGACCGAGGGCGCGGAGTTCGATCCGAACCTCCATGAAGCGATTTCGCAAATGCCCAGTGACGTCGAGAGCGGCAAAGTCGCACACGTGGCCGTGGCCGGGTTCAGGCTCCATGAACGCGTGATTCGTCCCAGCCAAGTCGTTGTCAGTACCGGACCGGCCGCTTCCTGATCTCACCTTTCAGCTTCACCCGTCGAGGACTGATGCATGCCCACCTACGATTACGAATGCTCCGCCTGTGGACACGAGATGGAGTTGTTCCAAGGCATCAATGATCCTGTCAAGAAGAAGTGCCCCGAGTGTGGCAAGCTGAAACTCAAACGGTTGTTTGGTTCCGGTGCCGCAATCGTCTTCAAGGGCAGCGGCTTCTACCAGACCGATTACCGCAGCGAAGGCTACAAGAAAGCGGCCAAAGCGGACGAAAAGTCAAGCAAGCCGAAATCGGATTCCAAGTCATCCTCGGAAGGCACATCGAAAAAGTCTTCCAACCCGAAGTCAAGTGACTGACGTGACACACGTCGTTTCTCACGATCGATTGCAAGCCGTTCGCTCCGCCATCCTGGTGATCGACCTGCAAGAGAAACTTGTGCCGGTGATCCCTTCCGGTGAGAAAGTCGTCTTTTTCACCGATCAACTGTTGGACGCCGCCGACTTGCTCCAGGTTCCCGCGGCGGCAACGGTCCAGTACCCGCGCGGCCTGGGATCGCTCGTCGAGCCGCTTGCGGGTCGGTTCCCGGAGGCCGAAGAGAAACTTGATTTTTCCTCTGCCGTCTGTCGACGCGACTTAGAACGCTGGCAGAGCCAAGGCCGCGACCAGATCGTGGTGTGTGGCATAGAGACTCACATTTGCGTCTTGCAAACGGTTCTGGATCTGAACGCCGAGGGATTCGATGTCCACGTGATTGAGCAGGCTGTCGCAGCCCGGGGCCCGCAGGAGCACACCCTGGCCATCGAGCAAATGCGTTGCAGTGGCGCGACCATCACGTCGGTTGAATCCGTCGTTTTTCAGTGGTTGGGGTCCGCCAAGCACCCCCAATTCAAGGCGGTCAGCAAGCTCGTTCAATCGATGGCAGCTCGCCAGTGAGCTCGTCTCTCGCAAAAAAACTCGATGAGTTGCCGCTGCCAGAACGGACAACTATTCTAATGGTGTAGAATTCTGGAGCGCCGCAAGTTGTCTCATCAGCGGCGTTCTTGTGTCCAATCGGTCAATACGCAAAGGACCCCATCGCGATGACTCGACGTCTCTTCCGTTTCATGTTCGCAGCGGCGATATTCGCCTCGGGCATGGTTTTCACTCGCCAGGCTGACGCCCAAAGCGAAGCCATTCTCGCCGAAGTCTACGGTCGTGGCGTTCACGCCTATTATGCCGGACGTTACGACGAGGCTTACTCTTTGCTTTCATCGGCGATCGGTGGCGGTACAAAAGATCCCCGAGCCTACTATTTCCGAGGCATCGTCTCCAACGCTCGCGGCAGTGTCTACGAAGCCGAAGCGGACTGGGCACAGGGCGCACAGCTGGAAGCTCAGGCCGGCGACGCAATCGCGATCGGACGTTCCCTGTCGCGTTTCCAAGGCTCAGCTCGGCTGAAGCTGGAAGGCATTCGTCAGCAAGCTCGCCTCACCGCGATGACGACCGCGAAATCTCGATCAGATCAGCGACTCCGTGAATTGGGTGTCGCACCCGGCGCAAGTGCTGTGCCCGGAGCCGCTGCCCCAGCCAATTCGGCACCACCGGCTGTTGCGACTCCCGCGCCGGCTCCTCCGGCAATGGCGGATCCGTTCGCAGATGGCACCGGTATGGCAGCCGGTCAGCCGAGTGTCCAATCGGACAATGCTCTTGATGGTCTTGATGGGAATCCTTTCAAAGATGATCCGGTCGCAGGCGGAGATGCCAATGCCGCCGCGACGATGGACGCGGCACCTGCCGGTGACAACGGTCCGTTTGGAACGCCTGCTGGTAACGACGATCCCTTCGGGTCGCCCGCTGGAGGCAACGATCCCTTCGGTGGATCATCCGGTGGAGCTGGTGCGGATGACCCCTTCGCGGACGATCCGTTCAAATAGACAACGCTTCTGGCGGTCACTCATCAGGCCGATCCGTGCCTGTGAGTGACTGCGTCAGCCGGGAATTCGAAGTGACCCGCCGTCGCCTTTCCGTCCGCAAAAGTTGTGTGCTCTCATTATTTTCACGGAACGAAATGCGACACTCGCGGACGTGGAAAGCGGGCTACTGGCTGCCCAAAGCATAAAATCCTTTGTCGTATTCTCAGATGCGACATTCTTGCCCGGTAGGACATCTTGATTCGTCACACCGGCGACTATGGTTGAGGCATGAAGACGCCTCGCACGCTGATCTCCACCCTGCTGAAGGTGTTGGTTCCACTCGGGATCATCGCATATTTGCTGCTGTTCAAAGTGGAACCCGAGCAGTGGCAGTCGCTCGCTTCGCATCCGAAGAATTATCCGCTGCTCGGCGGTGCGCTCTTGGTTGCGGTCAGTGCCATTAGTCTCTCGCTAGTCCGCTGGTGTCTGTTGGTCCGCTGCCAAGGAATCGAGCTGACGATGCTGGAGGCACATCGCTTGGGTGCGATTTGCTTTCTGTTGAACTTCGTCGCGGCGGGGAGTGTCGGCGGCGACCTGTTCAAAGCCATTTTTCTCGCTCGACGTCGGCCGGGAAAACGCGTCGAAGCGATTGCGAGTGTGTTCGTCGACCGAGGCGTCGGCCTCTACGGATTACTAGTCATTGCCACCATCGCTTTCCTCTTTCAAGGCGGTGACGCCGTGGAGATGGGCGGCGAAGACATGCGGTTCTTGCGAGTGGGATCGGCGGTGCTGCTGATCACCGGAACCGTCGTGTTGTGCCTACTCGTGTTTGGCGGCCGGTTTGTTGATCGGCTGGTCCGCTGGGGCTCGGATTTGCCGGTTGTCGGTGGCGTGGTCGAAAAAATCGGACCTCCACTTCGCATGTTCCATCATCACCCGATTGCATTCGGGGTCTCAATTTTGATGAGCATGGGCGTGCACGGGTTGTTGACCATCAGCATCTATTGGATCGCCAAGAGTCTTTACCCGTCCGTCCCGACATTTGCGGAACACCTCATCATCGTGCCCATCGGGATGCTCGCCTCAGCGATGCCACTCGCGCCGGCGGGGATCGGTCTGCTGGAAGCGGCCATTGAGTGGCTCTATCAAATCATCCCCGATCAGCCAACGATTGCATCGGGGACATTAGTCGCGCTCGTCTTCGAAGTCGTCAAAGTAATCATCGCCATCGCAGGAACCATCTTCTACTGGACAGCCAACGAAGAAGTGCGTCAAAGTCTCGAAGGAAGCGAATCCGAATTGGAAGACGGAGTGAATTCCGC
>JBCBOO010000258.1:0-9675 GCA_039821235.1 Planctomycetota bacterium | reverse complement strand
GTTGGTAGACTTTCTGAATTTCTGAAGGGTAGATGCGGAGGCCATGACGCAGTTGGAGCAGCGGTTGGCTCACAACCTGTTGTTTTGATGACAGCGAATCTGCTTGAAATCTAATCATCCCAACGTGCATGTGCAAAACCGCCAATCACAACTGTGACAGCTGTCGCACGCGCACCCCTACACCCTCGCCGGACACAAATACCAACTCGGCGAACAGTATCTGGTGAAAATGCCTGACCGTGCCTTTGGGATGTTTGATGACGTCACGCTACCAGACTTTAGCGTGCTTCGGCAATTCAAAGCGTGGAAGTGGGCCACCATGTTTTTCATCATTGGGACACTTGAATCGCTGCTAAGCACCAAAGCGGTCGATCTGCTCGATCCATGGAAACGCAAGACAGACATGGACCGCGACACTGTCACCGTCGGAGTGGCAAACCTCGCTGCTTCGGCTGTTGGTGGGCTGCCGATGATCTCGGAGATCGTCCGTTCCAAGGCAAACATCGACAATGGAGCGAGAACACGGTTCGCGGACATGTGGCACGGCGTTTTCCTGTTGCTCTGCGTCGCCCTGATTCCGATGGTGCTTCACCGAATCCCGCTGGCCGCGTTGGCAGCCATGTTGGTCTACACCGGCTATCGGTTGGCTCACCCAAGCGAGTTTGTCCATGTGTGGCGAATCGGGAAAGAACAACTTGCGATCTTCATCACCACATTGGTGATGGTACTGGCGACGGATCTTCTGATCGGTGTTGCCGCTGGCATCGTCTTGAAACTGCTCATTCACGTTAGCAACGGCGTGCCAATTCGTTCCCTGTTCAAGCCATATCTCGAAGTGGAAAAAGTGGATGAAACGACCAGCCGTATCGTCGCGCACCAATCAGCCGTTTTTAGTAACTGGATCCCATTCAAAAAACAAATCGAAGACGTCGGTTTGGTTCAACGCCGAAATCTGATTATTGATGTCAACGACACCAAGCTGGTGGACCATAGCGTGATGGAAAAACTCGATGAAATGCAACGAGACTTTGAACAGGAAGGTCTCCGATTTGAAGTGCAGGGACTAGACCGGTTGCAGCCACTCTCGACGGATCCTCACGCAGCACGAAGAAAGTCGACCAAGCAATCCGTCTCCGTTCAGCTGATCATCCCAGAAAGCAGTGCCGAAGAAGTCAGCAAATTCGTCGAAGCCGAATTTGGATCCTCACCTCTGCGAAGTCCGTCCTATGTGTGGAAACCGAGTGATAACGAGATTCAAGTGGTAATGCTGAACTTCATCGTGAACGCGGAACACTTAGCGACGATCCGGCTTGCTCAACCGAAGGATGTGTTTGGTTCCTCGTTGCGAACCAGCGTGCATCCCTGCGAAGTTGTCGCCCCCTAGCACCCTGGAAATGGCTTTACAATCTCATCAGGCGCAGCATCGCATTTGCAAAGGACTCACCGATTCTTGCCATGACTTTGGCCGAGCCCATGTAGTGGTACTCTGCGTTGCTGCTCCCTGTGAGCAACTCCAGTTCTCGTGGCGTATAGAGTTCGGACCGAAGTTTTTCGATCTGTTCCTCTCGTTGCGGTCGCGAGAGTGATTTGTCTTTCGAAAGCTCCCTCGCTTTCGCGTTCAGAACGCTTCCTCGCGTCTTGAGTTCGGCCAGTTCCTTGTCCCATGCCTTTTCCGTGTACACCGCGGTCACATTCCCTTGGAACTCAGGCAGGGATGCCGGTGCGGCCATTGCCGCACGAAAGTTGTCGTGAACTCGTTTGTTTCGAAGACGCTTTTCGCCGTACTGATCCGTTGGTCCCCCGACGCCCATCACGCCAATGACAAACGGCAACTCGGGTGACTTCAAATCGCGTCGAATATCGCGAATGAATGTGGCCATCAAGTCGCTGTAGGCTTGGTACCCGCCGGGTTCTTCACGGTTGGGATAAACGCCACGGTCCACCATGTCGTTCCAGCCTTGGAACCAAACGACGCCTGATAACTCATGCCCAGCATTGGGATCGTATTCCGGGCAGACTCGTCCCAGGTCAGCTAGCACCGCTTGCACATGCTGGAGCATCAAACGGTAGTAGTGACCCGATGCTTCGGAGCGACGACGCTTTTCTTCTTCAACGTCTTTCCCTCGCTTCTTGAGGGTCTCAAGTTGTTCTTCCGTGAACACGTATTTGCCCGCTGATGGAGGACGAAAATCGGTGTGCAGCGACTTGCCGCCCCAGGCGGTCTTGATGATCAAGATCGGTTGCTCGATCGATTCCTCCAGCGAGATCCCGAACAAAAACTCCGGACCAATCTTCGTCCCCCGTCCGACCGCTCCGTAACCCACGGTCAGTTTTCCGCTGAACTCCTTCTCGCTGCCATCGTTTCCGATCGACGAAATCCAAACGTGATCACAAACCGCCGGGGCGCCTTTGGAGTCTTGCATTGACTCCAGCAGCGCTTTGGCCGAAGGATCTAGTCCGATCGCATCGAATGTTGAGACATGGGCATGCCCCTGCATGTTGGATTGGCCAACGAGCAGGAAGACCTTCAGCGGCTTTGCACCGCCGGCGAAAGGTACGCATCCCAACCACATCATCAAAGCAAATGAAAAACGCGTGCGTGTCTGGTTCACTCTAAATCTCGCCGGACTTGAGATGGGAATTTGATTCAATGCGTTAGCGCACCAGAATCATCATAAACGAAGCGGAGCCCTCCGGAATCAAAAGCGACCTCAAGAATCCGACACGTTTGTCGGTGGGCGATACGGATTGAGATCCTCCCCTTCGCCAACGCTGTTTTTACTTTTTTTTCCAGAGGCAGCGAACAAGCGAGCCCAGCCGTGTATCCAACCGAAAGCAAGGCCCGCAGGCAATCCGCAGAGGGCCGCCAGAGTCGATGCCGGAGCAATACCGCCTTCAGAGGGCCCCATTAAAATGAGTGCTGATAGTCCCGTGCCCAGTGTCATCGCACACACCCAAGAGGCAATCCACTGACCATGAACCTTGCGACTAGGAGCGTCACGCCCGATTGCTAAATGCATCAGCCTGCCGATGAAGAAAAGGAATGTGGCCAGCAGAATGACCGTTAGTGTTTCGCTCGCATAAGACTGCACCATCATTGACTCCGAACGGGTTCTTCCCAAACCGCACCCAAGCGGTAACCGTTGATTCGTGCGGCCCAGGCCGTTGCGGCTAGCAACACGGACTGCACCATGATAAGCGACAGAAAACTCCCGCCGGGGTGAAAAAGCACACCGCGGTCCCAGCGTGGCGGTTCGCCAAGATAGTTGTTCAAAGTCCAACAGATGCAAGCGATCACCACAATCGCGATTCCAAACGCCAAGAGACTCCACCGACGCACCAAGACCGCACAAGCGATCAAAGCAGCAGCGATTCCACCTGCGGCGCCTTGGACAGAGTGATTCCAAATCGATTCACGTTTCGCGTGCAATTCCGGGGTAAAACGCAGCACGCCAAACAAGATCGCGAATGCGAGCGTCCAGAGAATGAGCTGACCAAGCTGAAAACGAGCCCCAACCCAAGATTGCGGCTGTGAAATTTCATGTCGATGATGAAAGCGTAACTTCAGTCGATAGACACCGCACAGAAACGCCGCAAGCGCGAGCAAGAATGCGGGAGCGAGCAAAGACATGTTCCAACTCCCTTCTTTGAGCCACAACCCGAGATAAACTCCCACGTTGATCGCAAAAACAAGGATCACAGTCGCAATCCGATATGGCCAGGCGGTGCGCCCGAACACAAACCAAAAGGTGATAATGGTCGCCAAAGCAAACGTGGCTCCAAAGAAAACTCCCGACTCGGGTTCGCTTGGAAGGTACCGATGGGTGCCCGTGAAGAGCCGAACCGTGCTGGCGACAAGGACGGTTGCAAATAGGACTGAAACACTGATCACTGGCACCCAAGACGGCGTGGAACGCCGCGTTAGCCAAGTCAATACAACCCAAAACAAGCCGACGGACGCGATCAGACCAAGCGCGCGTGGGAACCAAGCATCGTAGCTCGATCGGTACTGGAAAACTTGCTTGCCATCTCGGTCAAAACACAGGATCGAGCCGTCGTTGAACGACCAGACGTGATCATCCACCACGAAAAGCGATGAGGATTTAGGTTGCGGTCTTGCAAAATCAAACGAGTGCAGCGGTTGCCCGTCGACTTCACTGATCATCGTGACTCCCGAAACGAGTCCCCGCTTGTCCTTGTGTGCGAAAAGAAGCACTTCACTCGGTCGATCACCCCAACACCCATTTTTACCGGGCTGTTCCACTTGCAAAATGGCGTCCGAATCAAGACATCCGATCCGGTTCAAACCGGGAACCATCAAGACGTTTGTCCCAACGAGGGGTGTCACTGACGTGTCCTCCGAATCGGGCAGCCAAGCAACTCGTGTCAGTTGTTTTCCGCAACGCTTGTAATAAGTGTGCTTCGAGCTGCTTCCGCAGGAGACTCTCGTCGCGAAATTGTACAGCAGGTCTGTTTCCCATTTGCCGCAGTATTGAGAAGACGTTGGATGGTCGAAGGAAAGATGTTCAATGAACCCTGTCTCAACTTCAGAGACAAACGGCCCTGAGGATGATACGCCGACTAACGCGGCATCATCATCGACGAAGCGAGAGTAATAGCGATCAAGTCCGCGTGCCGCATCCAGGTCAAGCATCCGCTCACCGCGTTTGGGTGCCGCGTGACGCACAACAAGGGTGTCACGGAAGCGACTACTCAAAACGGCCGTGGATCCGTCGTCGCTTACCGCGATGATCCATGTCTGGTCATTGTGCTCAAACCACCGATTGACTTGTTGACGCGATCGAAGATCAATCACGTCGTATTGCTCACTCATTGATGAGAACGGAAAACCAGTGTCAGACTTGACGGTGATGAGTCCGGCATCCGCATGAATGAGTGCTTCAATATCGGTTCGATACTGGTTGTTCTCATACCGATGGGCGACAACCCATGTCATCGTCGCAGCCAGCAATCCATAGGCGAACATCAAGAACGCAATGGCCGGAAAGCGATAGCCTCTTGCGGAGCGCTGCTGCAGATCGTTTGTATTCATCTCCCGCCGCAATTCCATTCGTGAAAATCGGGTCTGGTGAGCTGCACCGTTTTTCGGCTGGATGCAACAGTGTCGCCGTGGCCACAGGCCCGACAGCTCACTGCCTGCGGGCCCGACGTGGGCCGGAATTCGCAAGGGACTGAAACCACTACCGCCCTTCTGCGGCTTTTGATTGGAACAATGCGCGGCCTCCCTGTTTGGCGATGATGAACCGGGATTGCGAACGAGCGACTGTCGACTCAGTGTTTTTCTGAACCGATCGTGCAGATCGACCGACTGCTCCCGCACTTGAGTTTTTTGCTTGGGGGCGTTATCCAGTGCCCTCGAGAAGGCGTTTCGCTGGCTGAACACGAAAGCGCCACGATCGCGGGCCCACACCAAGACACTCGCTTATGTCGAAATCATCGGACGACCAAATCATTGAAGCTTTGCGGCTCTATCGCGAAGCACTCGTTGAAACGAAAGCTCTTTTCCTTGATTCCGGACAACTGGTCCGGGGCTCGTACGCATGGCTCGAGGAAGACATCGAAGGGGATCCTGACGCGGATGCCGCTTCGGTCGCCGATCAAATGCAAGACCTGCATCAGGGTTTTGTGATGAAGGTGTTTGCGGCCGTTGTGCCTGATGCCAGCAGTAAGAACCTGGAACAGCGGCAACTCGGGCGCGTCTTGCTGGAGCATATTTGGGGAAAGTCTGTGCTCGGACGACAGCTTCACGAGGCCGTCGACTGGCTGATCGAAGCGGCCGGCGGGTTTGAGTGGACGCATCTGCTGCGTCCATTTATCGAGCTTCCCGAACTGCGCGATCGATGGGGAGAGCTCGAGACGCTTGCGATGCGAATGGCCAAGCTGATCGCTGCGGTCGACGGCGACGTCAGCCTTCAAGACGATGCCAACATCGCGGAGATGCAAGCCCAGTTCGATGCCGCTCGCGGTCGCGCGCCGGTATCACTTGCGGCGGAAGAAGACACCGCGCACGCCAAGGACGCGATCGCTTGGCTACGAACGGAAGCAAAACGACTGCGTGACGGGGTGGACCCTTCCGCCGCCGAACGACCGACGCCCATTGCCGGTCCCGGTGGTTCCGGGAAACCGCGGCCAGACGATCGCAAGCCAAAAGGGCCGACTGCCGCGGTGGAAGAGGATCCACGCACACCGGAGGAACGACTCCGAGATGCAAAGGCAAAACTGGATCGTTTGATCGGACTGGAGAACGTCAAAGTCCAAATCACCACACTGACGAATTTCCTGAGTCTGGAAAAGAAGCGGGAGGCAATGGAGCTGCCCACATCTCGCCCGAGTCTGCACATGGCATTTATCGGTAACCCGGGGACGGGGAAGACAACCGTGGCCCGCATCATCGCCGAAATCTATGGTGCCCTCGGGATCTTGGAGAAAGGTCACCTCGTGGAAACGGATCGCAGCGGCTTGGTGGCCGAGTACGCCGGTCAAACGGGGCCCAAGACCAATGCCAAAATCGACGAAGCTCTCGATGGTGTCTTATTCGTCGATGAAGCCTACACGCTGATCGATGAAAGCGGGCAAGATCAATATGGCCGCGAAGCCGTCCAAACGTTGTTGAAACGAATGGAGGATCAACGGGATCGGCTGGTCGTTATTCTGGCGGGCTATCCCGATGAGATGCGTACGATGATTCGCAGCAACCCGGGGCTCAGCAGCCGTGTCGGAACGACGATGCAGTTCGCCGACTATCCACCGGAAGCCCTTTGTCGGATCTTTGAGTTGATCGCCAAGAAGTCCAAGTACACGCTGCCGACTGAATCACGACGACGCTTGTTGCGAGGGTTCACGTATCTGTTTGCCCAGCGAGACCGTCACTTTGGCAACGGGCGGACGGCAAGAAATAGCTTCGAACGCAGCGTGCGTCAATTGGCCAACCGCATTGCCGGCGTCGAAGAAGTCACGCGCGAGTTGCTAACGACGCTGCAAGCGGACGATATCGAAGTTGCGGGCATCGACCGAGCTCACTTGAAAGCCATGGCATCCATTCCGGGTAAAGTGCGTGTGGCTCACAAGGGTGTGCCGCAAGTCATTGACGACCAACTGCTCGGCACGGAAATCCACTGCGAAACCAGTGGCGAGGACTTCGTCGCCGACTGGGGCGAACCCGTCATGGAATTGCCGCCAGGCGAAGAGGAAGCCACGTAGGCAGAAAGAGGCTGGACAAGCGGAAAAGGGGTCAGGTACCGAAAACCAAAATGGCCCGAAGGGTGCTTCGCATTTTCGGTACCTGACCCCTTTTCCGCGGCCGCATTTTCGGTACCTGACCCCTTTTCCGTGACTAAAGTCAAGAGTAGACGAAGCACTGGAGGCCTGTCCTACGGACCAATTGATGAAACATCGAAAACACGACCTGAACCGGCTGGATGTCGACGCTTACTTTGACCAGCTCGCGGATTGGCTGGACTTGGAAGCCGATGCCGAACGAGCGAGGATGGCTCGGCGTCGGCAAATCCGCAACACGAGCGACGCCGAACGAACGGGTGAGACCATTCTCGGCCTCGTCATGCAGGATCATCAAACGGGTCTCGCAGGTCGTTTCCTATTCGACTTTGCCAAGGCGGACGGCAAAGCGTTGCCGATGAATCGCCTAAAAGTTGGTTCGCCCGTGGTCTTGTCCGACCAGGGCGACCCCAGCGATCACGGCATCGCAGGCGTGGTCAGCAAACGCAAGAACAATTCCATCCAAGTCGCCTCGGAAAAGTGGCCCGACGCACGTCTCTTTCGTCTGGACCTGTCGCCCGATGAAACGACTCGTCGGCGGCAGTTGGCGGCAATGGCGACGGCGCGAACCGCCACCGGACGAACACGACAATTGCGTGACATGGTGATGGATCGCCGGGACATCGGCCGCGCACAAGAGGACAAACTTCCCACGCTTGAATGGCTTTCGAATCTCAATCCGCCGCAACAAGATGCCGTGCGTTTCGCGCTCGCGGCACCGGACATTGCCATCCTGCACGGGCCCCCGGGAACCGGAAAAACGACCACGTTGGCGGAAGTCATTTACCAGGAAGTCCGCCGCGGTTCGCGTGTGCTGGCGTGCGCCCCGAGCAACACGGCCGTCGACAACTTGCTGGAACGTCTGGTCGGGATGCTGCCAAATGTCTTGCGGGTCGGGCACCCGGCGAGAGTGTTTGAATCACTGCGAGGACACACGCTGGACGAGTTGGTGGATGCGGATCCGTCGGCGGATGTGATTCGAGACATGCGACGGGAACTGGCAGAGCTGATGCGATCGGCTTCACGTCCGTTTCGCGGCCGCGATGCCAGAAAACGCCGCAGCTTGCTGTACTCGACGGCCGGTGACTTGCGCAGCCAAATTCGTTCGCTGGAACGTAGCGTGGTCCGCAGTGTTCTCGATCGCTCGGACGTGATCTGCACGACCACCACGATCGATGATGACTTGCTCGGCAACGCGGAGTTTGACTTGGTGGTCGTCGACGAAGCCTGCCAGTGCACCGAGTCGAGCGTTTGGCAAGCGATCTTGCGAGCCGATCGTGTGGTGATGGCGGGCGATCATTGCCAATTGCCTCCAACGGTGCTTTCGGACGAAGCCGCCGCGCAAGGCATGCGAGATTCGATGATGCATCGCTTGATCGAACGTGAGGGTCCCTCGATCTTCCGTCGATTGACGGTCCAGTATCGCATGCACGAAGCGATCATGAACTTTTCCTCGGAAGCATTTTACGAGGGATCCTTGGTGGCCGATGCGAGTGTCAAAAGCCACCAGCTAAACGACCTGCCGGATGTTTCGGAATCCGAATGGACGACATCGCCGATCTTGTTCATCGATACCGCAGGTTCGGGGATGAACGAAAAAATCGAGCAGGATGGCGAAAGCAAGTACAACGCCGGAGAGGCGAAGGTGATCACACAAGTGGTCGGCGAGCTCGTCGAGCACGGGTTGCCGGCGGAAGAAATCGCCGTCATCGCGCCCTACGCGGCGCAGGTTCGCTGGTTACGCGGCACGCCCGCCCTGCGCGATATTGAAATCGATACCGTCGACGGCTTTCAAGGACGAGAACGGGAAGCGGTCTTGATCACGCTGACGCGAAGCAACGACCGGGGCGAAATCGGCTTTCTGGCGGACGAGCGGCGAATGAATGTCGCGCTCACGCGTGCCAAGAGAAAACTGGTCGTCGTCGGTGACAGTGCAACGCTCGGCGGCAACGAGTTCTACCAAAAGCTGTTCGACTATTTCGAACAACAGCAGGCCTACCGAAGCGTGTTTGAATTCATTTCCGTTTGACAACGTAGGACAGGCATCTTGCCTGTCCCGGAAGGGATCTCATTCAAACAGGCTGGAAGCCTGTTCTACGGAAGAGCCCGTTCTACGATCGGCTTAGCCCATTTCGATTTCGAAGCCGCTGCGGTAGGGCCGTGCGAGCATCGAGTTGGCTTGCTCGTCACCGACGATTTGCTCGGACGAATCATCCCATTTGATGCCACGTCCAAGTCGGGCGCTGATCCCCGCGAGATGGCAAACGTTCAACATCTGCATGTGCGAATGAACATCGCTGATGGGTTCTTTTCGTTCGCGGACGCAGTGCAAGAAGTTTGCCCAGTGCGCCGAACGTTCGTTGCGTTCCATCGGCAGAT
>JBCBOO010000257.1:0-9812 GCA_039821235.1 Planctomycetota bacterium | reverse complement strand
CATGCCGTCGATCCCAGTTCGTTCGATGACCGCCGCGAGTGATTCGCCCTCAATCAACTCCATGGCTGCCCAACAGTAGGGACCCTTTTTCCCCGCCTGATAGATTCGAACGATGTTGGGATGTTTGACCGGAATCATCGTCTTCATGGCTCGGACGAATCGATCCCGTTGTTCATCGCTGCCGGTGAAATTCGGCGTGAGAACTTTCACAGCCACCGGCCGATCCTTCGCCGTGTCGGTCCCGCGAAAAACCAGGCCTGATTTGCCAACGGTCAGAACTTTGTCGAGCCGAAAATCGGAAAAGTGCTGCCCGACCAAGTTCTTGAGATCTGCCGCCGAAGCCGGATCCGGTTTCCCCGACGGAATGCCCGGAATGGATCCCGCCATCGTGGCTGCTTCGGTCGCGGCCGCCGCATCCAACCGCAGCGTCGATTCACCCGCACTGAAGGACTGGCCGATTCGGAGCGAGATCGATTCGATGATCTCACCGTCGACCTTGGTACCGGAGGAGCTACCGGCATCGACGAGTCGAAGCCCTCCACCTTCCCATTCGAGTCGACAGTGAACACGACTCATTCGCGGGTCGTTGATCTGGGTGTCACTCGCTTGGCCGCGCCCAATGGAAAACTGACGGCCGGCTTCCAAAGGAAAGGTTCGCCCCTTGTCGGGGCCACTGGTGATGGTGACCTGGTATTTCATGACGCTTGCTGGAGGGATTCAAGTTGCCGGTGGCGTGCGATCGCGACCGATTCGTGCATCAGGATGCCGACGAATCATACCGCAACGAGTCCAACACCGAGGAGATGTCGTCGGCGATATCGTCCCAGTCCTCCGACGGACACACGACCGTCACAATGATGACATCCTTCTCACGAAAAAGGAACTGGTTGAACTGCCGGGTTAGGACCGGACCCCGCCCGTCGATCATTCCTCCGTTACCCTTGCCCTCCATGGTGACGGCGACCGAGTCCAATTCGCCGACCTGACGGTCCTCGATTTTGAGCACGTCCCGGTCCGAACTTTCACCCAATTGCTTCATTTGCCCTCGAATCATCTCGGGGGTCGCTTTTTGCGGGACCCGCATGACCAGCATCGCGGTATTGCCGCTGAGGTACCAGCCGGAGAGAAAATCACCTTGGACCATGAACGCTTCGCGTCCCGCACGTCGCCAGCCGGATGGAATCTCGGCAGAGAGCCCGGGACCGATCGATTGAGTTTTCACCCCGTCGGAGTTTGCGTCTCGAATCGCCGAAACCAGTGGCGGCCCACGAAGACTCGAGTTCATCTCAACAGCTCGCAGCACCGACGCCTCGGCTTGGTCAACTTTCCCCAATCGCATTTGCACTAAGCCGGCGCCCAACCAGTCGTCCGCGATCGCTTCCGACCTCTGCAGCAGCTCTCCGAAAAGTGACTCCGCCAACGGCAAGTCCAACAAATCGAGTGCGATTTTGATTTGTTGGCGGAGCATGCCAACGGAGTCAGCCATCTCATCTTCTTCGGCTAACAACTCGCGGTCGAGTGCAACCCGCTCTTCGTCCCATGTGATCACTTGATCCACAGAAGACCGCGCCAGCAGACGCTCGTCGATGGATAACAATCGCCAGCGATCTTTTTCCTGTCGCAGCCGAAACGACCACTGATACTTTTCATGGCCGTGCTTGAACTGCACTGCCACCGTCGCCCGAACGGCGCCGAGCACACCGCGTGTCGCGACTTCGTAATCCTCAATCAAAACTGTTCGGTTGATTTCTGCTGCACCCTCTTGCCGCTCAAACTTGAGACGCCTCATCAATGCATCGAGTCCAAGCGAGTAACCTCCACCGGGCTCGCCATTAATGCGCCAGTTCACCTGCAGACTTTCGTCCGCCACGGCGCCCAGCCGTTCCTCGGATTCCCCTTTTCGAATCGCAAGCCAAGGAACAAGCGACGCCTCGAGCAAGGCTTGTGACGGCAACCCGGAATCAACCTTGGACTCTAAGTCAGCAAACTGTTCGAGCGCAAGCGTTCGATAGAAAGCACTTCGCGAAACATCATTCTCGGAAGCCGGAACGATCACCTCGCTGCTAGCCTCTTCAATCCGCTCCACTTTCAATGCCCGCTTGGCGGCCGCCGTTGCAATGTCCGTTCGCCCAGCTTCTCTTTCCAAGACCGCGAGTGACCAAAGTGATTCGGTCGAAACCGAGCCCGAGCGGGTTCGTTCTTTCTTGACCGCTTTCCGGAGCTCTTCGACCGCCTCCGTTTTCTGGTCAAGCAAATACAGCACGTCGGAGAGTGTTTGAAGGTTTTCCGCGCTCGGGTCTCGTTCGACGCGCCACTTCGCCAGTGCGATCATCCACTGCGGATCTTCGACGAACACCGGATCGCCGCTTGAATCAGGTTCCGCCGACCGCTCGGCACTGGACGCGTTTTCGGAAAGTTCGCGGCGCCGGTTGACCAGGAACTCATCCAACCGCTTGCCGATGACTTCGATCGCATTGGGATGTTCCGCCAACCGACAACGGGCATAGCGTTTCAGCTCGATGGACCAGTCCGAACGCCTTGTGATTTCTCGATCGACACGGTCAGTCAGCAACCATCGGTCGCGCATCTCGCGCACTTCGCGAGCGACTTCCTTTCGCTTGATGGCGTCACTCGGGCTTCGCATCTCCAAATCTTCGATGACCATTTCTCCGCCGACAGGTCCATACATCGGCTGGAGCATCAATGCGGCTTCGGGGACCGTTGGCTGGGGCGAGACAAGCGCCAGTTTGCCGTCGACCGCAACGATCAGTTCACCCGGCAAACGCCAAAGCTCAATGTCGTGGAACGTTCCGGGAGACAATCGAACCGAAGAATTGGCCGTCGTTTCCCTCGCGGTGATCAGATCCGACATCGCATAAACGCGAATCCCCTGGCGCTGCGAAAACGGATTCAGCCCCGACTGCAATTCAACGATCTCACCCTCTTGCTGGCCCGGCTTGCGGAAGTGAATTTGCAACGCGAGCCCGGCGTCGACACGCAAACGCATTCGAAGCGATTGCGTATCCGGCATCACAAGCCCCTTTAACTCCGCTCGAGCCAGTGCCAACTCCATGTCACCCTGCCTTGATCCGGCGGAGGTCGTGACCGCTGCAATTCGGCCGGGCTCAATCGTCCAATCGCCGATCGAGGTTTGCCAATTTTCCTCTCGGTACCAAGGCGAACTCATCTCGCCCGTGCCCGATTGCGCCTCCCCCATGCCCGGCTGCGTCTCACCCGAATCGCCAGCAACCTGGCTTTCACTGAGGTCAATGCTCTTCGCATCGGCAAGCGAAAGCCAGCGCTTGGTCTCACCTGGTCCGGCGGTCGCAACACGCTGCGGATTCCAGATTCGTATCGCGCCATCGGCGGCCGTTGCCAACAAACGCCGGTCGGACGTCAAACGCACATCCGAGACGGGAGTCCCCTCATTGGGCAACATGAGAACTTCAAGCGCGCGACCAGGCTCCCAAACACGTACCGTTGCATCGCGTCCGCCACTAAAGAGCCGTTGGATCTTCGCATCATAATGCAGGGTTTGCACGGCATCGGCATGTCCAATCAATGCAACGCTTAATTCTCCCGTCTCAACGTCGTAGAGACGAATTTGACCATCGGTAAATCCGACGGCAATAAACGTTTCGGCTTCCGTGTTCTCGTCGAGTGATGAAACGTCCTGACGTCCCGGAACGGCGACCATGTCTTCCGCACGCAACGAAACCGGCATGATGATCTCCCGTTTCACCGAAAGATCGGTCACATCCAGGCTTTCGAGGTTGCGATCCTTGCTGGCCGCCATCAATCGCGAGTCATCCGCCAGCCAATAGACTGCGGTAAACGAATTGGCTCGTTCACGCCCCGAGACCAAAATCTGTCCGCTCGTGACGTCCCAAATCCGAACGTCGTTTTCGTCCATGCTAACCGAACTGCCCATTCGATCATCGCGTTCGATGGCGCGCTGGGTCGCTTCCGGCACACCCGAAACCGTGGCGATGCGATCGCCCGTGGGCGAAAACGAGATCCCCGTGATGACGTTGTTCTGTTCGCCCAACACTCCTGCTGGTCGACGACTTCGCATATCCCATAGGACAACGGAACTGCGAATCGAACGCACGGAACTTCCGGTGTTCGCATCCACATATCGTGAGACGGACAAGGCCAACAAACGCCCATCGGGACTGATCGCCAAACGCCCGGGGATGGTCTCATCACGCTCCGGCGGTGGCGTCCCCGCGATGACCCGTTCGCCGGTTAACCAACGATGCAAATCGGTTTCGGTTGGCTCGTTCGTTGCCGAGTCCAATCGGATCACGCGTCCCGCTCGGTCCAACGCATAAACATCACCCGATTCGGTCGACACCATGTCTCCCAGTGGCCGCGATGAGACGGTGACTTGCTGAGCTTCCTGACGCAGGGGAAGCGTTCCCGGAGGCGGCAACTTCCAAATCGCCGTCCCGAAACCACTGCCCGCCGCAAGGTAACGACCGCCTTCGGCTAGACGAAGGTCCATGGGACGATCTCCCAACCCACAAAGCAGCGAACGCGATGTCGATGCAAAGTCATCCCAGACCGCGACCCGACGATCTTCGCACGCCGCTGCCAGGCGACCACTGACCGGATCAAAGGCCAAACAAACGATGCCGGCACCACTGCCCGAAAGCGTCAAAATCGGCGTCTTCAACGTGGTTTCGACCGCGGGAACCGCCGCGGGACTCTTCAAAGGAACGCCCGCGCCATCGGGGACGTCGTACATCCGAATCATGCCGCGACCATCACCAATCATCAGCCGCTCGGCACCGGATTCGTCATCCGCCCAAGCCACCGCCGTCGGCGTCGCTTCACTGGTGAGTTCCGCCAGCCGCCATTGATCATCATCCGAATGAATCCAAACACGCACGGGAGTTTGAGTCTTGGCTGCGATGTCCCGATCCGCCATTGCCAATCGATCACCATCGGCATCAAAGACCAACGTCGGCTCCAAAATCGGATCGAGAACCCAAGGACCGCCGAGCAACGCCCCCGACTGGACATCGTAAAGGTGCAGGCAGTACTCATCCATCGCGCACTTGCGCAATGTCGCGATTCGGCCGCCGTCAGGACTCATCGCGGTCACAATGACCGGTGCACCGGTGATCGCAAAGCGATGGGTCACACGCATCGCCTGGTGATCAAAGACCAAGGCGGTACTGTCAATGAAGTTCGACGAGTAACGCCCCAGAGAATCCAATACTTCGTTCTTGGTGATCATCTGAAATCGGCTACCGGGAAATCCTGTGTTGAGATCCCAGAGTTGACCGTTCAACTGCTTGCCCACCGTCAACAACTGCGGCGGCTGACTACCGTCGGTCGACGAGGGAAGAAATCGAACCTGTTTCACTTCGCCGGGGTGTCCGCGCAACACCAACCGACCGGCGCCGTTAAGACCACTGACAAAATCCCATTCCCATGATCGATGGGACGTCGGAGCCTCATTGAGCGTCTTCCGCATCTGAGGAAGCGAGCCGTCTTGGAAATGCTGAAACGCCAGCTTCACGCGTGCCGCATAAAGATTGGCTTCGGCATCGTCGTTCGCTTGAGCGAGATCCTCAGAAACTTGCACCGCCTCGATTCGCGCGGTCTGCTCGGCAACTCGCAATTGAGACTGCTCCAGTGCAACCAGCGGGGCGATCGTCGCAATGATGCCGATCAAAATCACCGTCGTTGTCGCCAGCGTTGCCACCGCCGGGTGACGTTTCGCCCAACGCCAACCGCGTTCCAATCGAGTGACCGGCCGGGCCTCGATCGGTTCGCCCTCCAAGAACCTCGTCAGGTCATCGACCAGATCAGCGGCGGAGTCATAGCGCCGTTTCGGATCTTTCTGCAAACACTTGAGGCAAATGGTCTCCAAGTCCGCCGGTACACCCGCGTTCAATTGGCGCGGCGCGACAGGTTCTCGTTCCAGCACCTGCATCAGGGTGTCCAGTGGCGTGGCAGCCTGGAACGGAGCACGCCCCGTCAACAACGCATAAAGAATACCACCGACGGAATAAACATCCGCAACCGCATTGACATCTTCCAAGCGGCCCGCAGCCTGCTCGGGAGGCATGTAGCCGGGTGTGCCCAGAATCTGCCCCGTTGCGGTTAACTCACTTTGCTGCTCCACATTCTTGGCCAAACCAAAATCGGTGACCTTGGCAACGCCGCAAGACGCCGCGGAATTGGACGAACTGGTCCGCCAAGGCGACAACGAACCACCGCCCAAGACACCGGAACTCTCAATCGGCTCTCGCAAGCCAGACTCGTCTCGCGCAACCAAGACGTTGGCGGGCTTGAGGTCGCGATGGATCACACCTCGCCCATGAGCATAGCCGACCGAAACCGCGACCTGCCGGCAAAGCTCCGCGGCGACTTCCGGTTCCAGCGGACGTTCCAAAATCAACTGGGCAAGACTCGGCCCTTCGACGTAACCCATCGAGAAGAAGTGCTGCCCGTCATGGCATCCGACTTCATAGATCGGAACAATGCCCGGATGATCGAGACTCGCTGCAGCCTCCGCCTCGGTATAGAACCGTGCGATGTCTTCGTCGCGTGCCAGCTGACCGGTCAAGATCATCTTGATCGCCACAACTCGGTTCAACTGACGTTGCCGGGCTCGGAAAACGACACCCATCCCGCCACGTGCGATCTCTTCGATTAATTCGTAGTCGCCGAACGGCCGCGGCAAGGACTGGTTCGTGGCCGAACTGCCTGGTGAAATATCCTCGGTCACCGGAACGACAGCGGGCCCCCCATCGGTCGGTACCGGGATGCCCGGACCCGGCCCGCCCGGTGAGAGCGGCTTGAGGGTCGGTCCGTCCAAATCCGCAACACTCGTGTCACCTTTCTTTCCCGAGCCGTTTGCAGCGGCAGACGCCGGATCGGAGGAAGCGCCTTCGACGGGCTCCAATGACTGGGGCAACAACGTCGGCTCGTCCAGCATACCCCGCCCCTCCGCATCAACGGGCGGTCCGTCGGCGGCGCTATCATCTGCAGGAGTAGGGTCGGGTTGGTTTTCCAAACTGGACTCGGCGTGGACGGAGCGGGGGGGGTGGCATCAAGGGGTGACAAAGAAACGCCCGCCCGACGTCTCTCCACAGAATCCCTCGCCCATAGTTTAGACGGCCTGCCAAGAATGTCAGCGCACCCAAAGATTCGCCCCCTGCAGCGGCCGATTATGCCGCCTTTTGGGGTTCCTGCCGGAGCCCTGCAACCCCCGAACACAAGTGAGACGAAATGCCGTTCGCCAATGACCGTCTACCGTTTTGCGTCTTGCTGGAGCTTATAGAGCCTTTCGGCATCCTCCTTGGCCATCGAAAACATGACGAAGCCACACTCGGTACAAACCGACGCACGAAGCTCACCGCCCGTGGTCCCCTTGAAGATCCATGCCTCGGGATTCGCGTCGAGCTCCAGTTTGAGCGGCTGCTTCGCTGCCATATCGAAATAGTCAACCGCCTGGACATCACGAACAAGACGCTCAGACTGGCATTGCATACACTTCATTATCAATTACATCCGGATAAAGCACTAGCTGATTGAGTCGATGGACAAGAATTCGTCGCGGTTGTCTTCGACTAGCTTTTGGAGCCTGTCGTCGACCCAGAAATTGTCCGGCGTTCGCTCGTCCAATGCCTCCATCGCACTCTCATCGAAATGATCAAATACATCTTGAAGGTCAGGCGTTTCAGTGAGTCCCTTATTGAGGTGCTCGGCCAATTCAGAAGGAAGCATTGAAATGGCAGTGCGGCACAGTTGTGCTGCTTCCTTGTGCCCAAAGTCATCAAGTGCTTCAGCGGCAATCGGAAACAACTCCGGAGCATTGTAGGCTGCTTGAGCAAACCCGCCGTTGCCCACCTGGAAGTTCAGGTCGTAACAGGCGTAGAAGAATCGAACGGCCTTCGGCCATTCCAAAATGGGCGGCAGATCTTCGTAACGCTCGTACAAAGCTGAAGCGATGCTCTCGACAAACTCACGATGCTCAGGATCGTAAGCGGCATCCTTGTGATCCGCCAAAAGTTTGGAGAACGTTTGCCGATAAGAATTCATGGTCTGATTGCGATTCGATCTGCTGGCGAATGCCAACCGCATAGTTATTTGGCTGTCTGCAGGCGAGAGTGTTCTACGTTTCGTGCACGCCTTGATTATCCGAGTTTTGGTCAAAGCCAACAAGTACGTTTTGGATCGCAACCGCGAGATCGTCAATCGTATCGAGACCATCCATTGAGAACCCAAACGGTTTCGGGGTGATTTGTTGTGCAGCAATCACGGAATCGACGACGTAGAACTGGAATGCGGGCTCCAGCTTGTCTACGTGAAGATCCCGAATCAACTGAACGTCTCGGTTGATCTTCCCGGCTGGAACGTCAAAGAATCGCGAGATTGCCTTTCGTGTGTCCAGCAGTATCGCCGTGGCATCGAATGGCCGTAACGAAACGAAGTCATCGTCAGTGGTGTCGGGTCCGGTCAACAAGCGGTTGCGAACGGAACGCATGGCTGCGGAGTGCTTGGCGTGATCCCTGCTGGACAGAAGCAACACGGCAACAAAAGTGATAACGGCTGGCATCGTCGAAATGATCAGTCGGTCTGTCCACGAAGCGTCGCGAACACACAACGACACGGCGCCCCCGATGACGAATGCAACGAGTGCCATCGCGCCAGAGCAGCCAATCAGGAAACGCATGACTTTGTCTTGTTTTGCTTTGCCAAACAACGGCTGGGATCAGGGCGGCGTGCCCATCTCACTGAAACCTCTCTTCGTCGCACGGCCAGCAAATGACTCGGCCATCCCGATCGTTAAATCCGAGTTCCGCAATTCGGAACAAATCCGATGGAGGCTTGCATCGACGGAATTTGCTATTCCGTACTTTTGGGCTGATGCAGTGCTTGCCGCAGTAGAAACACAGAACGAACAATTCGTCGACACCCCAAATTCTCAGAACCTCCTCGGTCTTCGCGATGTCATCCGATGGAAAATCAAGTTCCTCAAGTCTCTTTCGGTCTTGTGCGTTCATGCGGCTCACCATGCAAATCAGAACGGCGGACATCACGGGGCAAGCCGTGCTCCCGTTCATGTCATCGCTCTGCTTTCTTGCGTTTTCGAACAACGGAGATCTCCGCGTTCAAGGGCGAGTCACCGTCTACGACGAATCGCCCGTCGCGCTTCAGGAAGTCTAACAGTTCCTCATCCGAGAATGCTAAATAGTCGTAAAGCCAAAGCTCAGTTTGGAAATCAAGCAGTGTTCGAGGTTTGCGTTTTGAACGGAGAAATGCATAGCAATCATCCGAGACGTTACGACCGAGCCGTACGATGCTTGGTGGTTCGCTCCAGTCGAAATCAGCTTCTGTTTTTCCGAGTGCAAACAATGCGTCAAGAATGTGATGCGAGAACATCCCGATGCCGGGGTGATCACGTTCCAGTGTAGCCCCAAAATGGATTGCGTCGCTGTAGTCGCCGTTAAGTACAAATGCCTGCAGTAGTCGCTCAGCAGCGTACGGATCGTTCGGGTCACGCTTCACTTCGTTCTTGCAGTATGCCACCAAGCCAACGTAGTCACGCCGGTCGTGAAAATAGCAATGGTCTTCCCAGGATTCGAAGTCACACATCTCGTCAATACCTGAACGGCGGCGGTCAGCGGTCGCGACGAGGGATTGCCCATTGTCAACACGTCCGATTTCGCGACCCGGGTGCATTTCTTATTCGTAAACTGTTTCGTCCAGCAGATACTGAACTGCCTTACCAAGCAGTTGCATTCTACGATCTCAGCTCGCGCCTGCGTCAATCAATGCGTTAATTACAG
>JBCBOO010000256.1:0-9845 GCA_039821235.1 Planctomycetota bacterium | reverse complement strand
TTCTTCTACCGTGGGCATAGACGACTGAGCTTCCCCCTGTTGAGCGCGATTCCGGGCTGCGGTGAAGATCCAGCAATTTGCGCGCACGCCGGGTCGCAGATAACGTTTATCAGGCCACGACTCACTTTTATCTTCTTTGATGAGAACGCGGAACATCCCCGCGCCGTCAGCAGTGGGATCGAGGTTGATCACCTTACCGCCGAAAACGCCACCGGGTTCCTCCACTGGCCAGCCTTCAAATTCCAGTCGAACACGGTCACCCTCTTGCACGACCTTCGCATCATCGCCCGACACCCAAAGTTCGACCGCCCGTTCCGATGTCTCCGGATCGATCGTGGCCGGTCTGTCGCTCTGATGCGGAACGAAGGCCACGACCTTTCCCATACCCAGGACGTACGCCTGCCGCGTTACAGCCTTACGCGTTTCAGCCATTCGGTCGGGGAATTGACTCATGTTGACGTCATTTGGCAGCGTCTTCGTATCGAATCGCTCGCCATCCTTGCGGACCACAACCTCACCTTTGACGAATTCGACTTTGAACGCGAACTTGTCTCCACGACGAATTTGAAAGCTGTCAGTCTCGAAATCGGCATCGTCTTTGCGAACGATCAGCGTCTGTTCACCGGGGCGGATGGTCAGGGGTTTTCCGTCTCCGTCCTCCATCGTAATGGTGTGGTCCTTGATGCTCACTTCGAGCGATGGATCGGTCACCTCAACGCGAACCACTCCATGGTCGGTTTGCACGTAGTAGATGAGTCCCGCGAAGAACGCCGCGACAAACATCGCGGCAACGGCGGTTAGCGACAGGAACGCGGCCTTCCAGCGTCGCGGTTGGGTTTGCGCTGGCGGCTCGACGCGTTTCAGCGGCTCGACGGAATGGGGGAGCGACTTCAATGCCTCGGCGACTTCCGCCGGGGTTTGAAACCGGGCACCAGGATCTTTCGCAGTCATCTTTGTTACGACGGCCGCAAGTTCGAGTGGAACGTCTGCGCGCAGGGATTCCAGGGGTTCGGGTTCCTCCTGCGCATGACTCTCCAGTTTCTGTGTCAGACTGCCGCCCGCGAAAGGTGGTTGGCCCGCGAGCAGGAAGTACAGCGTTGCTCCCAGGCTGTAGATATCGCTGCGAATGTCGGCTTGGCGGGCATCACTAGCCTGTTCTGGTGAAATAAAATCAGGTGTCCCCATGATGGCGCCGGCTGCCGTCAAGTCAGATCTTGTTGCAACAGCGTCGGATGCCGGGATTGCCTCCGGTGCGAGAGAGGCGAGTCCGAAATCGAGAATCTTGAGGGTGCCATCGGCAGTCACCATCAAGTTGTGTGGTTTGATATCGCGATGCACCATTCCCCGCTGGTGTGCGTGTTGTAGACCGGTCGCAGCCTGCCGGATGTAATCGCAAGCTTCAGCGACCGGCAACGCGCCTCGCTTATTGACCGTTTGAGATAAATTAACTCCGTCGACGTATTCCATCACCATAAAGTGAAAGTCGCCAGCCTGATCGGCGTCGTGCGCTGTGACGATGTTGGGATGAGACAGTTGTGCGGCTGCCTTCACTTCACGATGGAAGCGATCGATAGCTTCCGCTTTTCGGACCAATCCGCGATTGATCACTTTCAGTGCCACTGTGCGTTCCATCTTTCGGTGACGGGCTTTGTAAACGTCACCCATGCCGCCTTTACCGATCAGGCTAAGAACCTCATAGCGAGGATGTTCGCCCAGTTGGACTGGAATGTCCTGACAGGGAGAAGCTGCGGTTGCCACACCCTGGCCAGCTGTCTGATCAGTCGGTAATTCCTTGGCTTCCCTTAGAAGGCCGACGAACGTGTCGTCTGACGCCAGGTTGATAATGGTATCGCAGCACGGCTCACACTCGCTGACGTGGCTTTCGATCGTGGTTGCTTCTTCGGCGGAGAGTTGCCCGAGGTTGTACGCGCTCAATTGCTGCCGGCTCGGGTGGGCTGTTATTTCGGGCATGGAAAACTCTGTGAAAAGTTGGCAATGGACGCACGGGTGCTATCGAAGACGCCGCGTCACCGGAGACTGCCGAGAGTGTGACGCGTTGCTAACTACGAAGACCCGATCGTTGCCAAGCATTTCAGCTCTTGCCCAAAAAAACCGACGAAGACTCAACCAGCCCCTCAGAGTCTTGACGTAACCTGCTCAACACACGGCACTTAGCAATGACGACGGCATTCCTGGAAATCCCCATTTCCTGCGCGACGGCGTCTGCTTTAACCCCGTCCAATGCCACGCGGCAGAACGCTTCCCATGTCTTGGGCTCGAAGTGCGGCTCAGCGAGCGTCAGCAGCTGACGGAGCACATATTGGTCGTGCTCACGATTCCAGATCTGGCTCATTTCGCTGGCCGGGTCATCCAACTGTGCCAACCTGGCATCGATATCCGAGTCGCCCCGAGCCTGGGGACGACGGTCTCTTGCTCGCCAAAATTTCCGTAACCGATTGATCAGAATCGCCTTCAGCCATCCTCGAAAGGCGCCTGGCTGACCATGATGTTCGAACTTGCCGAGGTCCTTGGAAACGGCCAGCAAGACTTCTTGAACGAGGTCGCTCGCGTCGCTGTCTTGAACGTCGTATCGCCGCAACCATGCCCACAACAATGGCGTGTAGAGATCTGCTAACCGGTTCCAACTCTCGTTTTCTGCGGAGTGGCGGAGGCGTTCAAGAAGGCTAAGCGAGGTTTGATGCATTGTCGATTCTGGTTTTCGTTCTTGTTTTTACTGAACCAGCACGTCCTCGCAGGGAGTGGCTTCGGGAGGGTTGCGCAGAAGGATGCCCCTTACTCAATGACGACGTTCACTTGGTTCCAGTAAGCCCATTCGTTATGCCAGTTGTTGGCTCGGTTTTCGATCACCAGTGGGATGCGGCGGCCTGCGAACCCTGACAAGTCGATGGTAACATCTAGCCATTCGTCAGACCCGACGGTCTCCGCGCTCACGATTCTATCCGCGACGACTTCCCCGTCCGCCAGAACTCGCAATTGCCAGTCTCCGTGCGGGTGATGACTGACACGTAGTTTCAGCGACGTCTTCTTGCCCTGCGGAACGTCCACTCGATTGTTGCTCAGCACGCACGGAGTCTTTCGATCGAGAGGGTGAGTTTGCACCGCCACCCGATTACGAAAGACTTCATGCCGGACCACGCCACCTTCACCCACATTTGTGACGCGCATGCCCTTCGCCACAGTTTGGATGATCCTGTCCCGCTCCCCCGTCGGTTGTATTTGATTGAAATCGTTGTGCCCGCTGTCACCGGTGACCAAGCGTCGCGCCACAAATTCCTGCAGAGCAGGTATCTTTCCAGCCACCGCAAGTTCAAGCGACTGACGCTGGTGCAGTGGCACCATCGGTTCCAAAGCAAACCAATACATGCGAGGCAAATTGTTGTCGCTGACGTCTTCCGCATGCGAGACGAGCCCTTCCAAGATCGACCAACGATTCGCGTAGGGCATTCGCTGGATTGCCGAAGCAAGGTACAGACGCACAATCGGCGATGGATCGGTCTTTGCCATCGAGGCGAAACGCTCGAGTACGTCGTTTTCAATCATCGCAGCAGCGTTCTGCTTCGGCTGAAAGGCATTGATCGTGCTCGGATCACACAGGAACTGTATGGCCCACGCACGAACATACTCGTCCTCGTGACCGAGCAACTCAACGAGTCGAGCTTTACTGAGACCGCCGCTCACGTGCAACGCCCACATCGCTCGCAATTTTTTTGGCACCTTTGATGCCGAGCCAAACATCTCGTTGAGTTTGGAGTGAACGGGCGCGGAGGCCAGTTTGCCGGTTGACGCACGGTACTGCAAAAGAGTCCTTGCCTGACGGACGTACCAGTCATTGGAATGCCATTGCAATTCAGCGAGCTCGATGTCCGACATCGCCCCCAAATTCGGTCTTGCCTCGGCTTTGGCACCCTTGGGCATGATCCGGTAGACACGACCGCTCCCGGCAAACTTGACCGCGTTGCCACAGATATCCTGGTCGTGCCAGTCGAGCAGATAGACGCCGCCTTCAGGGCCGATCTCGACACTGAATCCGACCCAAGCTAAGTCGTTCGTCGGCATGAAGTCATCGCCATGTTTTCCGATGAAGCTTGATCCCTTTGGTTCCATGATGTCCGTGAGCACCGCGTGTTCATGAATGTTGCACATGAAAAGGCGGTCGCGATATTGTTTGGGAAACGCATCGGCGAGATAGAATCTGGCACCGCCATGAGCGGACAGATGCGTGTGATCACGGATCGTCTTGATGTCGTCATAGACATACGGATTCACATGCGGCCGGCTCTGCTTGTGATACGTTCCGCCTTGAACGACGTGAAACAAATGTGGGATGACGCAGCACGTGGCAAAGCCCTGGCCGTGGTCGTTGAAATCGAATCCCCAAGAGTTCGACAATCCGCGCGCGAAGATCTCGAACGTTTTGCGAGTGGGATGGTATCGCCAGATGCCCGCATCAATGAACTGCCGCTGGGAGTCGTCGTCACCCGGTTTGCCCACGTTGGAGTGGGTGAACACCCCGTGGCAACCATACAGCCAGCCGTCGGGCCCCCAGATGAAACTATTGAGCGTTTCATGCCGGTCACGGATGCCCCAACCATCGAGCAACACTTGCGGGGGACCGTCCGGAACATCGTCGCCATCGGCATCCGGAATGAAAGTCAAATTCGGCGGCGAGCCGACGAAGACTCCGCCGAATCCGCATGCCAGGCCTGACGTAAAAGTCAACTTGTCGGTGAATGTTTTTTTCTCGTCAAAGACTCCATCACCGTCCTTGTCTTCCAGAATCTGAATGCGACTGACCGGGTCATCGGTGTGTTGCCGACGCGTCTGGTAATTAAAGTTCTCGGCGACCCACAGCCGGCCTCGATCATCAAAACAAAAAGCGATCGGTTCAGCGATGTCCGGTTCGGAAGCAAACACGGAGACTTCAAACCCCTCGGGGATCGACATCTTTGCAACGGCTTCCGCGGGCTTCAAGAACGGGGCGTCGCTGTCCTTGTGTTGTTTCTTGGGCAGGTGGTTGTGCCCATCTTCGGCAAGCCCATCAACGGCAAGCGCGTCTTTGGCAAGCGTGACCGGACCGATCAACACAAGGATCAGGAGGCCGAGTGAACGGCACGGCGCGATCCGTTGACGCCATTCGTTCCAGAACGTCCGAATACCTGGATCACTCATTTCGCCATCTCCACTTGCTCGGTCGTTCGCAAATACTTGATCAGGTCAATCACTTGTTGCTTTTCCATTTGATCCAATTGCCCCTCAGGCATCATGGACTTGGGCGAAACTTTGCGCCGCTCGATATCTTCTTTGGCGATCACCACCCTGGGTTGCTCGGCAGTCTTCAAGACGATCCGTGACGAGTCTTCTTCTGCAAGCACGCCATTGACGACGCGTCCATCCACGGTCAACACCGAAACGGTTTTGTAAGCATCCGGAACGTCGTCGCTGGGATCAACACTGTTGAGCAGAATGTAGTCCAGGTTCGCGCGGTTCGACCCCGTTAGATCTGGACCCACCTTTCCACCCACACCGTAGAGCGTGTGACACGCCGCGCAGGTCTTTTGAAAGACAGCTCGGCCGCGGGAGACGTCGGCGGCGGCTATGGCGGCCGGGCTACACCACTTTTTGTATTTTGCGAGCAGCTGCGCGCGATCTTTGGAAACCACCCGCACCGGACCAAACAGTTCTGAGAAGCGTTCGCCCAGCATCTCGTTTAGCGAACGCGCAACCTGAGTTGGGATTGCCTCGCGCGAAATCTGCCTGTTTTGCAGAGCCTCCAGTAGCGCTTCCGCGTAGACTCTTCGCGACGCAAGAGTTTCAATCACCGCCCGCTGTTGTTGCGGATGCAGTTTGGAGTATCGCGATAGCAGCACCGGCGGCGCCTCCTTGTTTTCGACGACCGCATAGCCACGGATGGCGTCGAGCGTCATCGCGGGATCATCAATCAATGACTTCAGCAAATTGGATGCATCACGGTTTTGCTGATTCAGCAGCAAGTTCAGTGTCGTACGACGCTGACCGGCCTCGATCGCAGGGTCTTTCACGCTCGCAAGTGCTTGCGCGACCGCAGCCTGGTCACCAAAGACTTGGGACAACAACAGTGATCGTTCGCGCACTGCAGCATTTTCGCTCTTAGCGAGCTTGTCACTCAACTTTGTCCAACCGTTGGGGGATGCCACATCTCGGCGTCCTTCAAGTCCGCTGAGGATGCCTTTGAGCAATGCCGCCTGGACGACTGGATCGTCGGACGACTCAAGCGTTTTCACCAACAAGGCAAACGGATCGGTGTCATCCGCCGCGCACGAGAAGCCTGGAGCGAACGCAAGCACCAACGTGAGTGAAAAGGGAATCCATCGCAGTGGACGCTGTTCCGGACAAGGATTCATCAAGCAACCTCCGCTACTTTCGGTTCAATCTGCATCGTGAACTGTGGTGATCTTCAACGCCGAATCGCCGCGTTTGGTACGAGCGATCCCCTGATCGTACCTAATTCCTTTGAAGAACTCCGCGCACTTTGATAAGTTCTCGTCGATCGGCATGGCGTAGCTCCTTTGCATGAGAAACAACAATGCTATTCGATCGGAGTTGCGTTTGCCTGAACCGTGGATGACACGAAAATCGCTGATCCTGCGTGCCAAGGATGCGGATGACCCGCAGGCCTGGGGGGATTTCGTACAGTACTACCAGCGTTTTATCTTCCACGTTCTTCATCGGATGAATGTGTCTTCGAACGATCTTGACGACGTTGTTCAAAACGTTCTGCTGAAACTTTGGAAAGGCATTGCCAGCTACGACGCCTCCCAAGGCCGCTTCCGAACTTGGTTGGGCATCGTCGTCCGCAATGCGGTGTACGATCACTTTTCAGAAACCAAACGCCGGGGAGAACTGCTGGAACAAGATCAGGCCGTCTTGCAGTTCCTTGAAGACTCTGCCTCCGAAGTCGAGCAAAGTATTGAGCAAGAGTGGGCCAGTTACGTCACAAAGTTGGCAATGGAGCGGATCGAGAAGCTGTTTTCCGACGTTGCGGTCAAGTCGTTCACGATGAGCCACGCAGGAACGTCCGCGGACGAGATTGCATCCAAACTACAATTATCGGTCGATTCGGTGTACACGCTGAAGAGTCGCGTGAAGGCTCGATTCATCTTGGAAATCAAAGCCGTCATCGGCGAACTGGAAGGTTGACATGGACGAGCTAGATCCAAGCTCCAAAACAGATTTCTCCTCCTTCTATGACGTTGCCGAAAACCAGGACCAGATAGACGAGCAAGTCATCAGTCCCTCGCTGCACGCGGTCGGTAGCATTCGTGAGCGGTACCAGTCAGCCGAGTTCATTGCCAGCGGAGGAATGAAGCAAGTCTTCAAAGTCTACGACGCTCGCTGCAAACGCTATGTCGCCATGGCGACACTTCATGATGACGCGCCGTTGGAATTGTGTGATCCGCTGATCCACGAGGCCTGGCTGACGGGTTTGCTGGATCATCCGAACATCATGACGATCCACGATGTCGGCGTCGACTCAAACGATCGTCCCTTCTTTACCATGGATTTGAAGGCCGGCGATTCGTTGAACGGGCTGATCGAGAAATTGCATGCGGGCGATGTTGAAGTCCAATGCCGCTATCCGCTCGAAACACTCTTGCAGGTGTTTGTAAAAATCTGCGATGCGATCGCCTATGCACACTCGATCGGAGTGCTTCACCTCGATCTCAAGCCGGCGAATATTCAGGTCGGTCACTTTGGTGAAGTACTCGTGTGTGACTGGGGGCTTGGCAGGGTGCTCCGCCGCGAAGATGGAATCGAGTTTGAACGGCTCTTGCTGAACTCGGACTTGCTGAGTTCCAACACGCTTTTTGGTGAGGTCCGTGGAACACCCGGCTACATGGCACCAGAGCAAATTGAAAAAGACGGGCTGCGTGACAAGCAAACCGATATCTACCAACTCGGTTGCATCCTTTACTCGCTGCTGACCCTACAGGCTCCCGTATCAGGCAGTCCGAAAGAGGCGATCGAACAAACGAGACGCGGCGAAATTATTTCGCCGCGAAAACGCTCGCCGCAACGCGAAATTCCGGCCAGCTTGGACGCAGTTTCCATGAAGGCCATGGAAGTGAAACCGGCGGACCGTTACGAGTCCGTCGAATTGCTCAGCGAAGAAGTCCGCCGCTACTTGACCGGATTTGCCACGCGTGCCGAGCAGGCTGGCGTGTTGACTCAATTGAAGTTGCTTTACAAACGCAATCAACGATTTTGCACCACCGTTTTGTGTTCGGCGCTGCTGCTTCTGGCCGGCGCCGCATGGTCGTACTGGACCATGGCCGAAAAAGAGCGGCTCGCGACGTCGGCTCGATTGGATGCCGAGCAAACCTTGGCGTTGTATGAGGCTGGCAAAGACGAAGTCGAGATGCTATCGATCCAGAACGCCGAGTCGGTCGAAAAAGCTGCCGTTCAAATGCACGTCGCTGGAAACGAAGTCTCCTCCGAACAACTGCTGCTCACGGCACTGCAAGCCGAGCCTGGCAATTCAGTCTATCTGCGAGCCATGGGCGAACACTACTTCATCATGCAGCGTTTCAAGGAAGCGACCAAGTACTTGGACCGAGGCGAAAAGCGAACCGAGTGGCCTGATCAATTGGTCTCTGATCTCGCCCATGAGTACGCTGAACGAAAACCCAATGACAACCAAAAGCTAACAACCCAGCAGCTGATTGAGCTACTGCAAGCCATCCAAGGCTTCAACGGGTTTGAAGCGATGATCGTGTTGAACGATCAAAGAGACCGCGTCGACCCGTACCAGCGAGCGGAGATCATCAAAGAGCACCTGCGATCGATCAATCCGAACTGGAATGACGGCTGGTTTGAATATGACTTTGCCGGAGGGCGATTACGAGTTGGCGGAAAGGGGCTCGAACGACTGTCGGAATCGCGTAGCGTCTTGGCGGGATTGCATCCCAGAACCTTGGATATCAGCGGATCGGACGTGACGTCGCTTTGGCAAGAATCCGGATACGGACTCGAGACACTCGACGTACGCGGATGTCCCGTCGAGAGCGTCGTCCTACAGCGGTTCCTTCACTTAAAAACCCTGATCATTCAACCGGGACAATTCACGGAAGAAGAGTTGTCGTCTCTGCCGGACTGGGTCACGGTGATTGAGAAACCGTAGGGTTCTTGTGCCCCTTTCCCGAGCGAACGCCGGCTTCGCCTTGGGGGTCGCCTTGTGCGACGTAAGTCGCTTTCTTGAAACAGCTTGCGCGCCATCTGGCGGCCGCCCGTCTGGGGTCTTCAAAGAATTTGGTGACGAAAACCAAATTCTCGTTTAGATCCGCTGCAGTCCGTCTGTACCAGTAATTGCAAAGACCAACGTTCCCCCGGTCTTGCGACTTCTCTTCTTTTCACAGACTTAGGAACACTGCAATGCCGTCCCCTATTGATAGCTTGCGCGCCGCCGCACAGCACGTGTCCGCCAAGCGTGCATCCCTCACGCGACTTCTCAATACCAGTGGCCGTCGAGCCGCTGACGCTCGCTCGCAAAAACGCGACTCGCTGCGTGTCGAAACACTTGAGCGGCGGGAGCTGATGGCAGCCAGCATCGCAACCATGGATGGCGACTGGTTCAATCCAGCGATCTGGAGCGCCGGTGTGCCGGATCAGAATACGCCCGCCATCATTGGTCGTGACGTGACCGTGAACCTGGACGGCAAGGATCACGCGGCTGAAACACTGGTCGTGCACGGCGATCTGGTCGTGCCCGAGGATGACAATCCAGCCGAAGCCGACAAGACGCTGATCGCCCGTTGGGTCCATGTCAACAGCGGCGGCGAGTTCATCGT
>JBCBOO010000255.1:0-9908 GCA_039821235.1 Planctomycetota bacterium | reverse complement strand
GGCCGGAAGGACGCACTGTGCGCTGCGCCAAATGCAAGCATAGCTGGTTCCAGGATGCACAGCCGCTTGAGCTCAATGAAGAGGCGATCAAACGCCCGGTGGCGCCGCAGGCCCCGGCTGACGAAGACGATAGTCCTGCGCCTCCACCCCCGCCTCCACCTCCGCCACCCTTGGGGTTGATACGCTTGGAACGAAGGATCAACTCGATCGCTTCCGTTTCGGCTGCGATGGCCTGGGAGCCGGTGTCGGGACGAGAAAGAATCTCCACCGCCTCGGCCATCACCACATCAACCGATGCCAGCATCTTGAGCTCTTTGGAAAAATGCTTTTCAGCATCGGGAAGCGCCTCAATTCTTTCGATCACTTTCACCACGCGTTCATTGATCTCCGACTGAGCCTTCGAAAGGGTATCGGCGGATGTCAAATAGTCCTCTTCCTTCATGGCAGACTTGGCTTGTTCCGCAACACGTGTCTCTTCGCGCAATGCAATCTCCGCTTCCAGGATCTGCAGCACTTCCAAAACGATGGACGGCGGCAAGCTATCGGGAGACTTGCCTCCCGGGCAACTCCCGCTGCACGCAGGATCGACCAAGTTTTCCGCCCAGCGATCCAGTGAGTCCGCCCAGAACTCCGCCTCTGCAATCGACTTGCCCTGCTTCCGGGTCAGTTGGGTCGCGAGTTGCCGAAGCGAATCAAGCGTGTTCGCCTCTTTCATCTCATCCAGCGTTGCCTTGAATCGCATGAAACGACGCCGCTCAAAGTAAGCGGACATGTCATCCATGATGTACGACACCTTTTGGCTGGTTTGTCGTTCCGTCGATTGCAATTCCCCGAGAACTTTTTTCACGTCGGCCTCCACACGGGTCATTCCAAAGGAGGATTCGATTTGTCCCGTGAGCTTGCCGGCGATCAGATTTTGCACGCGCGAAGCCGCCTTCAATCGCTTGACCAATGTACTGCCTTCCAGATTTGCGAGCACCGCGTTCAACTCATCCGCGAGCCGATCAAACTCGGCCAACAGGTCTTCCTGTTCTTCAACCGCCTGATTCATTTGGTCCGTTTGGTTTTCCGGTGGCGGGTTCTTTTTACCGGGTTTGGATTTCCCCATCACCGTCGTCACCGGCAAACGCAGCGACGGACTGTTTGGCTTTTTCGGCGGACCAGGCTCGCCCGCGACACTCTCGTCAGGTGAATTCGCACTGGACTCCATGTCGGTCAACTGGGGAGCACTACGCAACTTCGGCGCGTCGGGATCCTGTTTGTTTGGTTTCCCTCCGCCCGTTGCTCGAACCATGCCGGCACTGGGGCTCTTCTTGGTTTTCGATTGTGTGGGATCCGCTGGCGTCGCCTTGGAATTTTTGTCGAGCGCCAACTTGGGTTGCGACGTTGCTGCTTCGTCAAGAAGGTCGGCGACAGACGGCATTCGATTTTCCGAAAGGTCTTGCAATACCTGCAACATCTCCGCCCATCGTTCAAGGTGTCCGACGCCGATTTCGGGGTTGCGTGATGCCGCGGCAATCAACTCATCTCCCATCTCACCGAGTCGATCCAGTCGTCGCCCGTTGCTGCGTTCCGCGGAAGCCTGACGTTCCACGGCACGACGGTTGTCGGGTGATGCGAGGGTGGATGGATCGAGGTCTCGCAACCGTTTGTTTTCTTCATACAGCTGACGTTCGCGGTCTCGAACATCGAGTGCTTTACGATGCCAACGACTCAGTTGCTCCGCCATCCAAACCGCATGTTGGTCGGGTGTGAGAATGAACAACACGTGGGGAGCGGAATAAACGCGTTCTCGTCCGGGCAAGTAGTCCTCGGCCCAAACGAACAGTTCGATCGGTTGTGCATCGATGCCCAACGTTTTCGCGCTAAACGTGCCGCGTGCCTCCAGCTGCCGAGTCTGCGAAGCACCCGCCGCCAACGGACGTTCCCCTTCGGCCAAGTTGTCGACCAGTCGCGGATCAAGACCTCGCCACATCAAGCCCACTTCTTTGACACCGAAATCATCATTGGCAGTCACGTTGAACTGCAGCGTTTCCGAATCCAACACGACGGCTTGGCGAGAGAGCCCATCGATCATCAATGTGGGGGCTTCGTCCTCAATCGCTTCGAGTGTCAAGTCGAACGGTTCACGTCCCGCTAATCCGAGATTGTCTTCCCATTCAAAGCGAACGCTCGTCGGTTCGTCGACGGCAACTTCACTGCTAACGAGCGTTGCCTCAATCGGTTCTTTGGGTTCTTCGTTGATTCGGCCACTACGCAACGTCCGATTGACGGTTGCGGAGACAACGGCTCGGCTGCCCTTGACCAATGTGACGCGTCCTGCACGTGAGTCTTTGGTTTGAGCTTCATCGATGCCGAGATAACTGGGCAGGGTCACATCCGCCAGCACGCCGGACAACTCGGGTCGCAAAGTCGGTTTCAGCAGACCGTCGCCGTCAAAATCCCCGACGGCCAGTTTCATTGGCTGGTCGGCGATCTGTGGCGGAACATCAAACGTATACTTCTGGCCGGTTCGGGTTGCGACAAGAGGAGCTTGCGAACCGATCGTCAGCGTGGCTTGATCGGGTTGCCATTTCGATTCCTCGTCGAGCGTCACCGTGACACGGGCTGTTTCGCCATGGGCGACGATGACTTCCGGACCGATCGATTGAATTTGGGTGAAGGTGTAGCGTGCAACGGATTTCCATGGCGTCGCCCAGCGAGCCATCGCGTTTTTGGACGCCGCCGGATAGAGCATTGCGAGCAGCAGCACTGCGGCGGCCCCGACCACGGCGAGTGCGGCCCACGTCCGGTAACGGTTCTTGGGAGTCGCTTCGTTGAAATCCACTTTGGCAGCGTCACCGGCAACTTGCTTGATCGCCGCGTGGCAAAGTGCCAGGGAGCGTTCCTGTTCCGTGCGGCTGGCGGCAAGCTCGATGACACCGAGCAGTTGATCGCCGATCGATGGCATTCGTTTTGCCAGGAGGCGTGAAACCGATTCGGGGGATCGATAACGCAACACCCATCGAAAAACCACGTAGGGGATGATCAGTATCGTCCCGATCCCAATGCAGCCGAGCACCATGCGAAGCATGCCGGGCGTGTCGGTGAATCGGTCGAAGGCGAACACGGCCAGATAGGTGGCCGCGGCAACAAAGATCGCGATGGCGAACGCTTCGATCAATTTGATTTTGCGAACCCGGGATCGAAACGCCAGCAACTGTTGCTTGAGCGACTCGGGAACTTGCAGACCGTGAGTTTCGTTCATATCACTCCGACTCCCTTGCGTCCGATCCAAAATAAGGTGATCAACCCCACGAAAATTCCAATCATCAGAGGATGACTCCACAGAGACGTTCGTCGCACCGAAGGCGGTGGATCGGGCAATGCCGCGAGCCAATTCTTGACGTCTTCGATTCGATCGAGTGCCAGCACCTGTCCACGAGTCACCCGGGCGATTTCTTCTAGCACTTCCGGGCGAGCCGGTTTTCCGACCTGCTCCAGCACATCCCCTTGGATGTACAGCTTTGTTTCTAACGAGTCCCCGGTTTCTTTGCAAAACAACGTGAGCTGATGTTCGCCGGGTTCTCGCGGAGAATAGCGTGCCGAAAAGGCGCCCCATTGTCCGCCCGTTGATTTTAACGGCACGGTTTCGACGCGTCCCGAAGGAGAGAGAATCCGCAGCGTCACCGTACCGCTGCTCAGTGGTTCTCCGCTCGATTCCATCACATTTGCGTTCACCGTCACCATCTGGCGGACCCTCGGTCGCTCCGGTGAATAATACAGCCGCATCGTTTCGCCCTGTGCGATGTTTCGCCGGTACGCCATCCAGCGGACGACTTGGCTCCAAAAACGATAATGGTACTTGTCTTCGACACCTTTTCGCCAACGCCACGCACCATCGGTGCCCATAAACAGGACCTTCCCCGCACCAAACGTTCGGGTGACCAACAACGGCAGACGGCCATAACGGTTACTTGTTTCTTGATGGACCGCCAGCGTCTCGGAACCCGGTTTGGAACGAATCACCGGTGCATGCCACTGAAAGCCAGGAAGGTTCGCCCAAACCTCCAAATTCTCTTCTTCGGTGTCCGCCAGCTTGGTCAACAGACTTCGCCTGCCGAGTTCGCTGAGCTCAAAATGCTGTGCCGTTCGAGAGCCCCAGCCTTTCGGTTGGCCTTCGTCCAAAACCACCGGCATCAACTCTGACAGCGAGGTTTCCAATAACGAAAAGACTCGCCCTTGCATCCCCGGTAAGAACACCAACCCGCTCGCTTGTTGCTCCACCAGTCCGCGAAGCCAGTCGCATTGCTCTTCGGTCAGTTGATCATCGTCCAAGCCGACATCACCCAGGAAGACAACGTCGTATCGAGCGAGCTCTTCTTTGGTGACCGGGAACGTCTGGATGTAGTCCGCGTTGCCGCCGCCACGCTTGTCCAATGTCGGATGAAACATCAAACACGAGACTTCAACGCCTGGATCACGTGAAAGCGCGTTGCGGAGGTATCGGTATTCCCATCGCGGATAGGATTCGATCACCAGCACCCGCAGCTTCTCTTCACGGATCGCGATCGGTGCTTCTTGTGAGTTATTGTCCTCGCGGATTTCGCTCGGATGGCGCGAGACGGTGAGCGAAAGCGTTTCGTCGCCGAGGATTTCCGGCGCCCATTCGATCGACTCCGCAGTACGTCCCATCGCAGCGACACGAATCTGTTTTTCGATCGTCTCGCCACGTGAGGTTTTTAGCGTCAATGTGGCGGTGTAGTCGCGTGGCAGCGAACTTTCGACGGTCAATGGAATCCGAACCCGTTTCCCGTTGATCGCGAACGTGGGGACATCAAAACTGAGCAGTTCGACATCGGGAAGTCGGGAGTCACTGCCGGTCGGGAACGCGAACACGGGAACGCCTTCGGAACGAAGACGCGTGGCCGCCGCCGCGGGCGACTCTCCCTGATTCCAATCCCCGTCGGATGCGATGATGACGCCCAGCAACTGATCGTGTTGCCGAAGCACATCGGTCAACGGGCGGCTTAGATCGGTGCCCGACTCCGTAGCACCGGTGTCGTCGACGGAATTGGAAATCGGCCGAACTTGATCGTCCTTCGAATCCATTTTGGAAAACGGTGCGATCACGACTTCGGCTCGCTGGCGGAGTG
Source organism: Planctomycetota bacterium (assembly GCA_039821235.1). GTDB lineage: Bacteria > Planctomycetota > Planctomycetia > Pirellulales > Pirellulaceae > Stieleria. The sequence continues at coordinate 4,773 of JBCBOO010000255.1, read as the reverse complement.
ACTCCCAGGTTTCCGATTCGGTCAGCGGTGAAATGGCATCGCGGCGCGAGTAGACTTTTTGGTTCGCTTTGTCAGGAGTGGCTTTGATGAGCGCCTCCGTCGGCTTCACGTCGCGGGTGTCCATGCTGCCCGAGTCATCCCACAACACAGCTACCACCGGCTTCTCGTCCGGCTGATACGACTGCACCCATTCCGGACCACCCAACAAGATGGCTCCGCAAACAACCAAGACCACGCGCAAAAGTTCCAGCAGAACCGTCGACCTGGCGAATCCGTTCCGCCGACACGCAATGAATGAAACCACAAGTGTCACAATCACGGCCAAAATGCCGATCGCCGCCGACCAAGCCGTCCATGAGAAACTCAGTGAGTCGTTTTGAATCATGCGACGGTTCCTCCCGCAGCAACGCCTTGACCTGACACCGTCGCTGCCTCTCGAACTCGCGGCAAGCAAAGAATGGCTTCACCCACCATCGCAATCAACATCAGGATCAACATCGCACGCCAAGCTTCTTCGACAAGTGAACCCGACGCCTCGCCTTCGGATTCGAGTCGATCAAAAACCAAACCCTCAAAAAGAGCGGCCAGCTGCTCGTCACCGACACTCGAAAGGCTGTCTTCCGCCAGCGTCCGATTGACGGCGATCCAGCGATCACTTTCCGGTTCCAAATAAACGCCGCTTTGAAAGGCGTTTTCAGTCGATAACGCTTCGTCCGGCCCCGTGAGCCTTCGCCAGCCGGCCGCGTCTTTCGGGTCAGAGCTGCCCGCATCGACCAGCTGAGTGTTTCCAAGCGAAGCGGCACCACGGCTGAGAGCTCGTTGCAACATCACATACAGCACAATGCCGTCGCGTCCTAGAGAGGAGTCCGCCGCGATCGGAGTGGTCGCACAAAAGTAAACGCCGCCTCGGGGCGTCACCGCTCGCGCGAGCAACATGGTTTCGTCGTCAAGCGTTGCCAACGGAATCAGTTCGCCTTCGATCGCCGCGCAGCGTTTCACTTTCAACTGACCCACCGGCAGCGATGCCCCGGAGAGCGTTGCGGCCAGCAGATCGGTGTCGCTTCGCCACGTGGAGACAGGGACATCCTCCTCGAAGACGGTGGAGTCGCCCCAGCGGACTCCGAAAACCGTATCGATTTGGGATCCGAACGCAGCCGAACTTTTCGCCGGTAAAAAGACGATCTGTCCCCCGCGATCAACAAACGACTTCATTGCCGCCGCGTCGCCGGAGGACTCGCTCGGCAAGGGAGCCTGCCAAATGACGAGCGAGATTTCGTCCCAGCGGATCGTACCGGTTTGCGTTGTTGCGAGAACTTCCGTCGTATGTTCGATCCCGGGCAACGAAGGAATCTCCGTTGCAAGCCTCAGGATCTCGGCCACTTTTTCGTCATCGGAAACCACCACGCAACGCCGGGCCGGCGGAAGGTCGGATGCAAAGTAGGCAACGTTGTCAGCCTGACACGCATCCGCCGGGATCGACACGGAACCTTGACAGCGCTGCTGCGAAGATGCGATTGGAAGTTCGTGATCCACCAAGTTCCCTTTACCAGCCTGCAGCGGAACATCAACGGTTGAACGACTGCCATCGATTTCGAAGGTCACCGGAATGGTCGTGTCGTTTTCCGAGTCCGACGTGACTTGCAATGAGACCACGGCGACGGCCTCACCACCGGTGTTCTTGACCGTCGTCCGAGTAACTCGCAGGGTACGATTGGCAGCCGTGCCACTCGAAGACGAAAGAAGCCGAAACCGAACCCGCCGCCCTAATTCTGCAAACGATTGTTGGATGGTTGTCCAACGACCGTCATCCGGCTTCCAATCGTTCCGTTGTAGGTCGGAGCAAATCCAGATATCGGTCTGACCGAGTTGATCGGCGCGAATTTTCTCCAGTGTGGTAAGGATCATACCGGGAACATCCGCCGACGCCGCAGACGGCCCGAACTCGGGAGCGACCGGCAATTGGTCCGACTTCGCGAGCTCCGAAAGAGAAGACTCGTTGCTCTCGACGACGAGGACGCGTCGAACACCCATCGTTTCGAGTGTTTCCGAAACCCGCGTCAGGCTGCTCTCGCGTTTCGTTGCCGCGGAAGATCCGAGTCGCGTTTGCATCGATGGCGATCGATCCACCAACACGAACGCGGTTTCCGTCCCTCGTCCGACAATCGATCCGAGCACGCCTTGTCCCAGTGAGCCACTGAGCAGTGGCCGTCCGACGGCAAAAACCAACGCGGCGATCACCAGCGTTCGAAACGCAAGGATCAACCAACGTCGAATCTTTGCGTAACCGCGGTTCATTTGGTTGGCGGACAGCAGGAATCGCATCGCACCCCAAGGAAGCGACTGATAGCGGCGTTGATTGATCAAATGAATGATGATCGGGATGGCCGCGAGCGGAAGCGCAGCCAGCATCCAGGGCTGCAGAAAACTCATCGCAAGCCTCTCGCGGTCGCGCGTCGCGTCAAAAAGTTTGCAAGGACCTCTTGGTAAGGTTCATCGAGACTGACCCGGTGATAGTCAATGCCGGTCTGGATCACGATCTCACTCATTCGGTCCAAATACTCTCGCAAAGCCGTGTGGTACCGGTCCGCAATCTCACTCGGCTCGGCAAAGATGGCCGTGCCGCCTTCCATGTCCAAAAATCGAGTCGGTCGATTGAAATTGAAGTTCAACTCCATCGGGTCAAGCAAGTGAAAGAGTGATAAATCGTGCTTTCGGAAACGAAGGTGTTCAAAGCAACCACGGAGCTCATTCGGATCGAGAAAGAAGTCCGAAATCACGATCACCATTGCGGCTTGACGCATCGTCTCGGCCAGTTCGTGAAGGACTTCGGCGAGGTTGGTTTCACCTTGTCCCTTCGTCTCCTCCATCGCATTGAAAATGGCACGCAAGTGGGATGGGTTTCTTCGTGGTGGCAAGTGTTGGGTCGTGCCTCCGGCAACGCATGACAAGCCGACCGCGTCTCCTTGCGACACCGCCAAGTATCCGATGGTTGCCGCCAGTCGACGTGCATAGTCCAGCTTGGACATCGTGTTGGCATTTGAACTTGCGCCCTGGTTCTTGCCGCCACGTGCTTTGTCCGCAAGTGCCTTTCCGACTTTGAATGCCCCCGCCAATCCGCCACGTTTCTCAGTCGTGCCGAATTCCATCGAACCACTGGTGTCGATCACCAAACAACACCGGAGGTTTGTATCCGCCTCAAACTCTTTCACGTAGTAACGATCGCTGCGTCCGTGGGCTCGCCAGTCCAATCGTCGCAGGTCATCACCGGGAACGTACTTGCGATATTGAGCGAACTCGACGCTGGAACCCTTGGTCGGACTGACGTGTTTCCCCGAGACTGAACCACGCATCGGTCGACGCGCCATCAGCGGCAGTCCCGCAAGCGCTGACAGCACTTCGGGATCAAGGAACTCACGCGGTTCTTGCTTTTGCCACATAGCGGTGCCTCCGCGATCAGCCTTCGCCGACCAGGCGTTCGACGATGTCGCTGGCTGCGAGTCCTTCGGACTGCGCGGCAAACGTCGTGATCAAGCGGTGTGTTAAGACGGGTCGGGCGACATACCGAATGTCCTCGCTGCGAACCATGTACGATCCTTCGAGTGCGGCACGTGATTTGGCACCCAAGATCAAGTCTTGGACCGCACGTGGCCCCGCGCCCCAGGACACCAGCGGCAATAACCAATCGGGCGCCGTTCCGCCTTGCGGTCGAGTACGACGAACAAGCTGGGCGGCCTCCGTGTAGATGTGATCGGGAACCGGGATGCGGCGGACCAATTGTTGGTGCGCGATGATTTCCTCGGCGTGCATCACATGTTCCAGTTCCGGCAGAGACGCCCCGGTCGTCGAGCGCGCGATCGCGATCTCTTCGTCTTCGGAGGGATAGTCCAACTCGATGAGCGCCATAAAGCGGTCGAGTTGTGCTTCGGGCAGTGGATACGTGCCTTCCTGTTCAACCGGGTTCTGCGTCGCAAGGACCATGAACGGCGACGGCAAGTCGAAACCTTTTCCGATCACCGTGACCCGCTGTTCCTGCATGGCCTCCAAGAGTGCCGCCTGCGTTTTCGGCGGAGCTCGGTTGATTTCGTCTGCCAAAATGATGTTCGCGAACACGGGCCCCTTGGCGAACTGAAACTCTCGTCTGCCCGCACCATCGTCTTGCAGAATGTCCGTTCCGGTGATGTCCATCGGCATCAGGTCCGGCGTGAATTGGATGCGACTGAATTCCAGGGACATTGTTTCCGCCAGCTTGCTCACCAACAGCGTCTTTGCAAGCCCGGGTACACCCATCAGCAACGCATGCCGCCGCGCAAAGAGGCTGACCAACAGCAGGTCAATCGTGTCTTGTTGGCCGACGATGACGCGAGCCAATTGGTCGCGAAGTTTTTGGTGCGTTTCACGCAAGCGATCGACGGCTTGGACTTCGTCGTCGCTCAGACGGGATTCATTGGTGGGACTGGCAACAGCCTGATCCGACATGGTGTCATTCCTGGAGTCATCGAGAAAGGGACGTGCTTCCCGAAGTCTCCTGACCAGACCTCGCAACCACGCGAGCCCTCATCATAGGGGGCGCGGCACCGCGGGTGGTGAGATTCCAACGGAATTCCTCCCGTTCGGCCCGATACGGCTGATCAGCAAGATGCTGTTCTACTACCGGCAAGCGAGGCGGTCTTCGAAAGGTGGAGTCGACAGGCTGAACGCTAAAGTCGTCCTCGCAACCGCTCCATCTTATTTAGTGCGGCGGGCTTCCCCCAAACTCCAACCCACTCCCCAAAG
>JBCBOO010000254.1:0-9914 GCA_039821235.1 Planctomycetota bacterium | reverse complement strand
CAAGCCATGTCGCGGCGTTTGGAAGCTCCGGTGAGTTCAACAAATCACGGCGATGTCAACGGAGTGCATCCAATCAAGCATGAACGCGCAAAAGTGCTTAATATTGGATGCGGTCCTGCGGAAGAAGTTCGTCGGTTTGTCGCTCAGGAACCAGCGTCATCGAGTGTCGATTTCCGACTGGTCGATTTCAATCGTGAAACGCTTGATTTTGTTTGCGACAACCTGATTCCCGAAGTGCGCCGGGTCCGTCCGGATCTGAACATTCGAACGGAACAAAAAAGCGTCCACGAGATACTGAAACTTGCTCAGGAAGGCGGACAAGAAAATCCATTCGGCGAGCTCTACGATCTCGTCTACTGTGCAGGGCTGTTCGACTATTTACGCGATGCAACGTGTGGATTCTTGATCGAGCTTTTCTACCAGTGGGTCGCACCGGGGGGCGTCGTCTTGATTACGAATGTGACCCCAGCTCATTCCTCCATCGCAATGATGGGAATGGTGATGGATTGGAACCTCGAACTCCGTACGCAGGCGGACATGCTGTCACTTACACCGGAGCTTGGAGAGCAACGTTGCTACGTCGATTCCACCGGCGTCAATGTTTTTCTTGAGGTGAGAAAGCCTTCCTGAGCACCTGCACTGATTCGGCAGGATGGTCATCCTCGTTCTTCTACCAAGAGTGGGTCCAATCAGATGGAGAGAAATCACGGCGCTGCCGAGGATAACGCGGAGTTCATCCGGCAAGAGCGTGAGCACCGCTATCGCTGGGCAAAGCCTGGGCTCGCACTCGGCGTCGTCTTGATGCCGCTCGGTTCATTGCTGGACTGGTCTGTCTACCGAGATCAATTCTGGCCGCTCTTGATGAGTCGCTGGGTGGTGGTTGCGCTACTCGCCACGGGACTGGTGACCAGAAAGTACTGGTGTCGTGGGCGATTATTCGAACCCATCAGTTTCCTCTTGATCCTTGCACCGGGGCTCTTCATCAGTGGGATGATTTACCTGACCGAAGGGGCGAGTTCGAGGTATTACTTTGGCCTCATCCTGTTGATGATCATCGTGCAGTTCCTCGGATTTCGCGCGACGGAGGCGGCAGCATTCTGCGTCAGCTTAGTGGCGTCCTACATGACCGCGGTGGTGCTGGCGGACGGTCTTAACTCGGTCGTGCTTGACGAAGCGGTTGAAGGGATTTTCTTTTTGTTTGTCAGCGCGGTTGCCTGCGTCACGGGGTGCTTTCTTTACCGACGGAATCGGTTCGAAGCCTATTGCCTAAATCGAGACTTGGCGATCGAAGAGGAACTGCGACGCAAATCCATTGTTCGACTACAAGATACAGAACAGCAGTTGGTCCATAGTGAGAAAATGCGTGCAATCGCGGGTGTCGCTGCGGGGCTTCTCCATGAAATCAACAACCCGGTCAATTTTTCCTTGATGGCCATCAAGGTATTGAAGAAGCGTGTGAAGACGGACGAAGATGCGATGGAAACAGTCACTGACATCGAGGCTGGAGTCAATCGAATTAGTCAGATTGTCACCGACCTCAGGTCCTTTGCCCATCCGGAACAAGTTGCCAACCAAGCCCCATTTCGGCTTCGGGAGGCTGTGGACACCGCCATTCGATTTTTGACGCACGAGTTGCCCGAGGGTCGTGTCGTGCTGAAAGACAAGGAAGAGCTCGGCAGAGAGGTGGTCGGCGCACAAAGCCACATCGTACAGGTGATCCTGAATCTCTTGCTCAATGCCGAGAAGGCGATTCGGCCGCGTCAAGATGCTACGACGTGTCGCATTACGATCGAGTCACAAGTGCGTGACCAACGTGCATTCATTTCCGTGAAAGACATGGGAATCGGAATGGATGCCTCGCAACTCAAACTGGTCCGTGAGCCCTTCTTCACGACACGTTCTGGCGAGGGGCTTGGTCTCGGTCTTGGCATTTGCGAAGCCATCATTCGCACTCACGGTGGCAGCCTCGAAATCCAAAGCGAGCCCGGGGCGGGGACTACCGTGACATTTGACCTCGCGCTCCATGCTCCTGCGGTCGACACCGCCGTCGCTGGAGGGTCCATTGGGTCCAATAAGACGCCAATCACGCAGACACTCCCTCACTGAGAACTCGCTATGCTCCCCAATGACGACAAAGTGATCTTGTATGTCGACGATGAAACGGCGGCGCTGAAATATTTCGGCCAGCTGTTTGAAGATCAGTTTCGAATTCGGACCGCCGCCTCGGGCGAGGAGGCTTGGGAGTTTATCGAAAGCCGGCCCGAACAAGTGGCCGTCCTGGTGACCGATCAACGAATGGCTCCCGTGAGCGGTGTCGAGTTGATGGATCGGGTGCGGACGCGGTATCCCAACATCGTTCGTATTTTGGTTACCGCGTTTACGCAACTCGACTATGCGGTGAAATCCGTCAACGAAGGTGGGGCGTTTCGGTACCTCACCAAGCCGATCAATGACGAAGAGATGGTCGGCACGCTACTCAGGGCATGCGAATTCCATGAAATGATGGTGGATCGTGATCGCCTGATTCAGGAGAAACTGAGCGTTCTACATCGTCTCGTGATCATGGACCGGGTACGCGGCCTTTCCACCGCCGTGACCGCACTGAGCGGCCAACTGCGTTCCGCTTGGCCGGCATTCCTGAGCTACATCGAACAGGCTCCGCTCACAAGTTGCCTTTCCGTTCAACTCGATGAGATTGCAGAGCTGAACCTGTTGGCGGTTGCCCGTCGTGAGTCCCGCCAAATGATCGAAACGGTTCGAACCATATTGTTGGAAACGATCCATAATGCGTCGGGTGAAGACACCGAGGTTAACGTCGGTGCACTCGTCGAAAATGTGATCGCCGACCGTGGAAAGCAACTGGCGCAAGATGACATTGGTATTGAATACCATGATGATGCGACGAGCACGATTCGGTCTGATGCCAAGCTGATTTGTCAACTGACAACGGTCCTACTTCGGCGGCTGTCGGATATCCAAGACCAGCCGTCCACGATTGGGGTGAAGGTTTCCGACCGGGATTCGGGGGTCGTAATCGAGATGAGAGGTTTTTTTCGATCGTTAGACGAGGGCCAGGTCGCGTCGTTTTTTTCCGCGGCCATCCCGATCCGCAAATGGCCGATCGGATTGGATATGGATTTGCTCAGCAGTTTTTTAATCGTTCATCATTTAGGTGGAAAAATCCGGGTCGAAGCGGAACCACCGACCGGTCCTGGCTTTCGCGTTTTCCTTCCGGTGACCAACGAAGGTGTAGACGATGTTCCTCTTCCGGAAGTTTCCGATGAGTGGTTTGAGCAAGTTCACCGCTCACTTAACGAGTGGGAACAGCAGATCGAGGAACACGTTTAATGAACGTCGCGGTCTTTAGCACCAAGGAGTATGACCGGCATTTCTTCGAGCAAGAAAATGCGACCCTCGGCGAGAACGGTCACGAGTTGGAGTTCTTTGAGACACGATTGACCGATGCATCGGTTTCACTTGCTTGCGAATTCGATGCCGTTTGCGTCTTTGTCAACGATGTCCTATCACGCACCGTTATCGATCGGTTAGCTGGGGGCTCGGCCAAGACGATCGCGCTGCGTTGTGCAGGCTTCAATAACGTGGATTTGGAAGCCGCACGTTCTGCGAGAATAAACATAGTTCGCGTCCCCGAATACTCGCCGCATGCCGTTGCCGAGCACTCGATCGGACTCTTGCTTTCACTCAATCGACAGCTCCACCGGGCCTACAATCGGGTTCGAGATGGTGACTTTCGTTTGTCGGGGTTGCTGGGTTTTGACCTTCACGAAAAAACCGTCGGCGTTGTCGGAACGGGACGGATTGGAGAGTGCGTTTGCAGAATCCTGCGTGGATTCGGTTGCCGTGTGATCGCTTCCGATCCGAACCCCAGTGACAGTTGTCTGGAAATGGGAGTCGAGTACGTCGATGTCCATGAGCTTTTTCAAAGGTCAAAAGTCGTCATCTTGCAGTGCCCGTTGATTCGCCAGACCCAACACTTGATCAACCAGCACACCGTCTCTTTGATGCCCGACGACGTCGTGATTATCAACACGTCCCGTGGCGGCGTCATCGATACGCGAGCGGTAATTGACGGACTCAAATCCGGCAAGATCGGCGGGTTGGGGATCGATGTTTACGAGGAAGAGGCTGATCTGTTTTTCGAAGATCTTTCATCGACCGTCATCACGGATGATGTGTTTGCAAGGTTGCTGACGTTTCCAAACGTGCTGATCACAGGCCACCAGGGGTTCTTCACTCGCGAAGCCCTTTCGCGGATCGCTTCCGTCACGCTCAACAACCTTTCCGAGATTGAATCTTCAGGCTCCTGCGTCAACGCAGTGCAGTAAAAAAACCATGAAACACCCCGGTCGGGCCAGCCAATCTAGTCCTGGCGGGAGGGATTGTGTGAAGAATGCCTCATTCACCGGCCCACGCGGTTGTAAAAATGAATCGAAAATAGGGTTTGGGGGCCATCGAAGCATCTGTTGATCTGATAATCTTTGGATTCACACGGGAGTGATTTCCTCAATTTTTGATTCCATTGCTGACGGTTTGGTCCGAGTATGCGTTGTTCGAAAGCCGCTTTGCGATTGCTTCTTCTCGTCTTGTTTGCTTTTTCGGTTTCGTCCGCCAAAGCACAGGTGGTCCTTGACTACTCAGCTGACCTCGCCAACCAAAATTTCTTTGGTAATAACCCCGTTGCGCGTGCCGCTCTCGAAGCAGCCGTTGCAGACGTTAATCGTGTGATCGAACCTAATTTCAATGCGATCACCAACGATGTCACGGTTGGAACCAGCGGTGGCGGGTCGACACGGTTGGAGTTTGACTTTTCCTACTCGTACCTCAATCCAGCGACTGGTGTTCGGGAAACGATTGCCGATACCCGGATGCCCGAAAATGAAGTGCGAATCTTCGTAGGTGCACAAAACTTGTCTGGATCTATATTAGGCCAGGGAGGCTCCGGGGGAGTAGGATTTGCTTTGTCTGGTTTTGTTGGAGGAGGTTCTTTGCAAGATGCAGTGGCCGACGCAGAGAGAAACGCTCAGCATCGGCGTGGCGGAGGCCCGTTGATTGCTTCGCTTAACGGCGATGTTAATGGCGTTGACTATTCGTTCGGAGTTGGCCCTACGATTGGTAATCTCTGGTTTGACCAAGACACCAATAACGATGGCATCGCGGACGATACCGCGACACTTGAAGCGAATTGGCATTTCGACCACACGACCGATGTTGCTGCTGGAAAGAGTGACTTCTATTCCGTAGCTCTTCATGAAACGCTTCACGCGCTTGGATTTGGCGGATCCGAAAGCTGGAATGCTCTGGTAAACGGCACCGAGTTCCTTGGTGAAGACTTCATTGAAATCAACGGAACGGGGCTGAACGCGGTCGCAGGAGACGGGGCTCACCTTGCTAGCGGGTTGCAGGGGCGATCGCTCGTCACTGGAGAGCTTCAGGAGGTTGTTATGAGCCCCAGCATCCGTCGGGGAACTCGAAAGCACTTGACCGATCTTGATGTGGCAGCGATGTCTGACTTTGGCTTTCAGTCAATTACGGCGATCCCCGAGCCAGGTTCGATGGCTGTGTTGTTGGTGATCGGTTCAACCGTCTTCGCAGGGCGTCGCCGGCGAGCCTAAACGTCCTTGCGACGTCGCTCGGTTTCGATTTCTTCGAACGTGTAGAGTTGGCCCGTGCCTGCGCCGGGACATTCCTCGCACGTCTCTCTCCACGTCTGTTCGTTCTTCAGGTTCGAACCCCAGAACGGCCAGGTGCGACACTGGATCGGGCGAGCCTTGTAGACAAGGCAGTGTCGCTGCTCGGGATCCAAAAGAATGCAGTCGCCATCGGGGTATTCACGGAGGCTTTTCTGAGCGCCGACCTTTCGAATGAACTTGGCTTCAAACGCATCGACGGATAGTTGGAGTGATTCCGCCATCGTTCGGATTTCAGAGTCATCGACCCAAACGTAGCCGGGTTCGCCACTGCAGCACTTGCCACATTGGGTGCAAGTAAATCGTAGACCGTCTTGATACCAGCGGGTTTTCGTCATGGCGCGAAACACATCGGAACAACTTGGGAGACTCCTCCCGGATCGAAACCACAACGATTGTAGCGAATGATTGAGTCTTGCCATCGTCTGTGAAGGTGGGTCGTCAATTTCCGTTGGACAAACTCGTGCGAGCCGGCAAAGTTTGACGAGTCCACTCCTGTCGACGATCACGTAAACGAACTCTGCATCAGCCGCTGTCACTCTCGATCGCCCTGATTGCAACCTCCGAGAGTTTCGTTCGAGAGCTGACACGATGGACCTCCTAGCATCACTCACGGAGATGCGAACCGTGAAGCTTAATTTAGCAACCGACTCCGTCGGCGCTTCGATGACGAATCACAACCGAGCCCTTCAGAACCCACCTGTCGCCGTGCCCCACTCTGGTCTCCCCTCCCACCAGAATGACATGATCGACACGGAATTTCTGTTGGTCTGCGAAGCCCATTCCACCACCCTCCGGGATGGGCGTTGGCGATTTGTGATCGAAGCAGCCGACGGAGCGATTTTGTTGGAAGCAGACGATAGCGAGTGTGGCGACCTCAACCGCTTGACACTTTTGGCGGCCGTTCGCGGACTGGAGTCACTCGATGGGCCGAGTTCGGTCACGCTGATGAGCAAAAATCGATACCTGATTCGTTCTCTGTCCACCGGATTGCCAAGGTGGCGGCAGAACGATTTTCATTGGGACCATTTCGGGCGTCGTGTCGAGGTGCAGAACGCCGATCTCTGGCGACGAATCGATCACACACTCGGGATCCACCATGTCCAAGCGTGTTTGCTGAGCACCTGTTTGGTCAGCCGCCCGGATGACCAGACGATGTCAGCGGATCAAGCCCCGCCAGCCAGGCGAATCTCGCGCATCGACGCGCCGGCCGGAAGTAACGTTCCGCCGCCAAGTCGTCCGTTCCGTCGACTGCTGCAGAATTCTCATTCGGATTTGAGCGATCCAACCATTCGGCGTCGGCGCGGGCGTTTCACCGCTGAGGACTTGGCGCTCTAGCCGGTTCATTGGGCTTCCCTGTCATCTTTGTCTTCCGTTCGTGACTTTTCCGCTGAACATCTGCTCGAGCACCATGCCGTTGGGTTGCGAGCACCATCCAATCCCTTGACTCAAACCTTTCCGGCGGCCTTGGCCGTATCGTCATGCAAACGCAAATCTCACTCGCTGACCTGAGCCAACTCGTCGACGGACAACTCGAAAACCCGTCTCGAATCCTGGGGCCGCACGTGGTGGATTACCGCGGCACCCGAGCCATGGCCGTGCGGAGCTTCCTCCCCAACGCGCAAGCGGCATGGGTCATCGACCAATCTGGTGGCGTTCGACGGCCGATGCGCAAGCTCCATCCAGCCGGATTTTTTGAGGCGCTTTGTGACCTCCCGCTCGACGACGGTGGCGGGCTCGTTCATGATGCAAACAAAGCGATGACGAACTCCACGAGCTATCGAATTCAAATGGCAGACAAATCAGGCGAACTTGTCGACTTGCAGGACCCCTACGCGGTTCCTTCCCTCCTTACAGACTATGACCGGTATCTGCTTGGCGAAGGAAAGCACTACCGAATGTTCGAGACGCTTGGGGCGCAGCTTCGGACGGTCGATGGCGTCGACGGAACCAACTTCGCCGTTTGGGCCCCCAATGCCCGTATCGTACAAATTGTGGGTGATTTCAACGGATGGGATGGACGCGGTCACTCGGCGAAACTGGACCAGTCGGTGGGAATTTGGGAACTCTTTATTCCTGGTGCCAAGTTCGGAGAGAAGTACAAGTTTCGCATCCTGGATGAAAGCGGGCAGTGGATCGACAAAACCGATCCCGTCGGATTTGCCGCGGAATTGCCGCCGCTAACGGCCTCTATCATTACGGACCTTGAAACGCATACTTGGGAAGACGGCGACTGGATGCAGCGGCGAGCGGCCATGGATCCGATGCACGTACCGATGAACGTGTATGAGGTCCACTTGGGCAGCTGGCAGAAAGGACCGGGGCGCACGCACGGCTGGCTGGATTACCGAGACTTGGCTCATCGCCTCGTCGACTACTGCCACCGGATGAATTTTACTCACGTTGAGTTGCTTCCCGTCACGGAGCATCCGTTTACCGGATCCTGGGGCTACCAAACGGTTGGCTATTTCGCGCCGACATCGCGTCATGGGTCTCCGGAAGACTTCATGTACTTCGTGGACTACTTGCATCAAAACAATGTTGGCGTTCTTGTCGACTGGGTTCCGGCGCACTTTCCGAAGGACGGCCATGGACTGCGTCGTTTCGATGGGTCTGCGCTTTACGAACACGCCGACCCGAGGCAGGGTGAACATCCGGACTGGGGAACGATGATCTTCAATTTCGGACGTAACGAAGTCCGGAACTTCTTGATCGCCAACGCGATGTTTTGGCTCGAGAAGTATCACATTGACGGGTTGCGCGTCGATGCGGTCGCATCCATGTTGTACCTCGACTACAGTCGCGAATCGGGGGATTGGGTTCCCAATCAATACGGAGGACGCGAAAACTTGGAGGCCATCGAATTCCTGCGAGAATTCAATGTCGCCGTTCATGAGCATCACCCTGGTGCCGTCACCATTGCCGAGGAATCCACTGCGTGGCCCGGTGTCTCGCGTCCCGTTTACGATGGCGGACTCGGGTTCACCTACAAGTGGAACATGGGCTGGATGAACGACACGCTTGCATACATGCAACGCGAACCCGTTCATCGCGGCCATCATCAGAACGATCTCACGTTCAGCATGATTTACGCATTCACCGAAAACTTCATGTTACCGCTGTCGCACGACGAAGTCGTACACGGCAAAGGTGCATTGCTCAGCCAGATGCCTGGCGACATGTGGCAAAAGTTTGCGAATCTCCGCTTGCTGTACTCCTACATGTGGATGCATCCCGGAAAGAAGCTTCTTTTCATGGGTGGAGAACTCGGGCAGTGGAACGAATGGAATCACGATGACGGCCCGGATTGGTTGCTTTTAGACTTTGAAACGCACCGAGGTATTCAGGAACTGGTTTCTGACTTGAACCGGGTGGTCGTCGAGAACCCCGCACTTCACCAGTTGGATTTCAGCGGAGAAGGATTTGAGTGGGTCGACTGCATGAACTGGCAGGAAAGTACGCTGATCTTCATCCGAAAAGGACTGGAGGGGACGCCACCGATTCTGGTTTGTTGCAATTTCACCCCGGTTGTACGGCAGGGCTATCGCGTCGGTGTCCCCACCGGCGGTTTCTGGAAGGAGATCTTCAGCAGCGACAGTGACCGATACGGCGGATCGAATATTGGAAACTACCCTGGCCGTGAATCGACCGGAGTGGGACATCACGGAAGACCCGACAGCATCGAAATCGACCTTCCCCCACTGGGTGTCTCCCTGTTCCGTTTGGAAAATTAGCGTGCCGCGAAGCCCACGCAATGTAGACGCCTTCGCAGAGTGTTAAACTCGGGGTATCCCAAACGAGATTGCGAGTGCTCGTCACTCGCCGGGTCGACCACGGAGGCGACGCGGATCTCTTCTCGACACGTTTCGATCTTGCGACATGCCAGTCCGAATGCAACTGGCTCGGATTATCATTTCCGAGCTGACCGAAAGCCAAGTGATTTATTTGCGTGAGGCTGACGGCGAACGAGAGTTTCCGATTTTGATCGGGATTTTCGAAGCGACCAGCATCGACCGTCGAGTCAAAGAAGACGGCTACGAGCCTCCGCGCCCGCTGACCCACGATCTCGTTGTTTCGATCGCGGAAGCACTTGGTGCGAGCGTTCACAGTGTGGTGATCAATAATCTGAACAGCCAGACGTACTACGCACAGCTCAGGCTGGAGACCAGCTCGGGTAAATTGATCGAGATTGATTCTCGTCCCAGC
>JBCBOO010000253.1:0-9928 GCA_039821235.1 Planctomycetota bacterium | reverse complement strand
AAACGCACATCGGACGGAACGACCGGTGTCACCCAAACCAACCACGTTATGCGGCGAAGTCTTTCCTTTTGATCTTCGCTCTACGTCCATCGGGGTGATGGAACACGATCCCTTCCGCCAAATTTTCCGGCGAATACTTGCTCTCTAGCTCGTTCAGCGCCTGCTTCAAGCCGTCAAACGAACGATCCAGCTCATCGAACGTCGGGATCACCAAATTGAACGGTACGCAGAGGTGCTGCTCCAATCCCAGTGGATTGCCCTGAATCCTCGGCCCCAACGCTTCCGCTGAATGTTCTCCATCCGGCCACTCTGACAGATCGGTGTTTTGCATCGCCTCAAAAATCCACTTGTCTTCTTTGCCAAACTCGTCGGCATCCACGTACCAACCGTCCTTGATGCCTTGAGCCTTCTGTTTCTTCGACGGGTTGCGACGCTTTTCCAACCGGACACACTGTCCAGCACGGATCGTGAGACGCACATTGGTTCCATCTAGCTTTTCAGTGGCGAGGCCCTCCCCAGCAAACACCCACTCGCAACCTTCGCGAATCTGATCGGTGACTTTGAAATCTGGTCCTCGCTCGAAAATCGTTGGAATCTTTTCCATAACTGCTGCGCCTCGCTTGTATTGCTTAATCAACTCTTCTGCTTCAATGACTCCGTGCTCCAATGCGCTCGCCAAACTGCGAATCAGATTCGCCACGGATGTGTCTGCGTCAATCGCGAACTTCTTCAATGCCTTGCGTTCGTTTGGTGACACCCACGCCACGACACGCACCCAGTCCGGCGGTGGCTTCCATGTGGCCAGTTTTTCCGGGTTTTTCCGGGGTCTTCCGGGGCGTATCTTCTTGCTCATACCTCAAATATAGGCAAAAATATCAATTTTGACAATTGGCAAAGTAGAAAATATTGCCGCTTCATTCGCCGCATAACATGGTTTTTACGCTAAGGCCCTCCGGGCACACCTTCGTCCTTCGGCAACGATCGCCGGCATTGGTACAATTTCTCGTAGTTCGGACATCGTCCGCTTCGTTTAGGGCGGTGTCGTAAAAACCTTCCGTTGTCCGCTCGGCAAATGATCGTTCATCGAATCTCAGGCCAAAAACGCAAGACGCTTTTCGAGTTTTACGGGAAGCGATACGACAGTCAGCCACGGTCCGCCCACGTGGCCCTTGATGGCATGTGCGATCTGTTGCGCCACCTTGAAACAATCGACGGACCGGAACTTTTCGTATTCACGTCGCACTACAACCTTTGCTTCGTTGACGGCGATTCACACACCAATCCGTTGATCGCTCGCGTCGCGCCCGGATGCACCACAGACGATGCCGGCCCCTTGGCTGCACGGTTTCACATTGGGTACCCACCCATGCCGGACGTTGCGCGTAAGGATGCTGAATGGGTTCACCACACTGCCGAGAACGTCACACTCGCCGGTGAATTGCTCCTTGAAGCATTGCGCAAGTCGGCGTTCTCTCCCATGGCGTAGCCGGCGGACAACATTGTTTTTACGCTGGGGCCTTCGGCACACCGCTGCCGTTTGTTCAAGCCGCCCTACGGTGGTAGAATCATTCGTAGTTCAGACATCGTTCGCTTCGTTCAGGGCGGTGTGGTAAAAACCTTCCGCTCGATCGGCATCCGTGCCGTCCTAGCGTGGTTGGTTCGGATGCCACCTATAAGGAGTTGGATCGAGGCTTGGCGTTACGCCGAGTTCACATGAGTCATTGGGACATGGAACGCTTTTCTTCTGCGCCTGCGTCCGTCGACTTCACATCGACGGGATGCCATCGACCACGGTTTGGGTGCTAGGCCACAGGCCGTGGTGTTGGTTTGAGGTGAACGCTGGCTAGAGTGGCCGGCACACCGGAACGATGTGGAAACTGATCCACTCATGTATACTGCTCTCAGTAGTAAACGCACATCGGACGGAACGACCGGTGTCACCCAAACCAACCACGTTGTCGGGCACTAGCGATCTGATGGCTCCAGCCGTTTACAGCGAGAACGTCGAGGCCCGCGCGTACGTTCGCGGCGCATCGCAGTTCTACACCGCCAACGAACAGGCGGTTTTCGCGGCACTCCAAGCAAACGCTGTACGAAAAAAAGCTCGGTTTGGCCTGCACGCTCCCGGACAAAAGGAACGCTGGGAACGTGAACTCGCTGCCGTCGATGGCGCGCCTACGATGGATGACCCCTTAGTTGTCGCTGCACTTGTGGATGGTGAAATTGCGTTTCGTGATCGTGTATGGGATCGCATCTGGCTCGAACACAGATCGGAATTTGACATTCCTCGTTGTCCTGAATGCGACTGCATCCTTAAATCGCACCTCGCCCAGCAATGCCTGTGGTGCGGTCACGACTGGCACTGATGCTCCGTGCCCGACAACATGGTTTTTACGCTAGGCCTTCGGCACACCTTGGCTCTTTGGCAACGTGCCTTGGCCTTGGTACAATCTCTCGTAGTTCATGCATCGTTCGCTTCGTTTAGGGCGGTGTCGTAAAAACCTTCCGTTGTCGGACGCAGCGTAATCCAATGATTGACGAAAACCCACACGTTGCGCCATCGACCACCGATGCAGAGACTGCGATCAGTGACCAACCATCGCCCCCGCGTTTGTTGACCGGAATCTTGCTGTTTGTCGGAACTTGCTTCCTGCTGCTCCTCAATGGCCAGCATTTCACAAATCGTTTGGCCTTTCTCGGATTCGTTGCCGCCAGCGGATTCCTCTGGTACCGATATCGCGCACGCAACCATTCGCGCGACCCTAACGCGGGGCGGTTTGCCCTTTTGATTCACTTGATACTTCTGGTCGCCTTTGCAGCAACTCTGCCTGATGCGTACTCACGCCAGAATGGTTTCAACAACGCAATCAAACGAATCAAAACTCAATCGCAGAACCTCACGCCGTAAGCGTCCGACAACATGGTTTTTACGCTAGGCCTTCGGCACACCTTCGTTGGTAGGCAACGGGCGCTGGCATTGGTACAATTTCTCGTGATTCAAACTCCACCGCTTCGGTAACGGCGGTGTCGTAAAAACCTTCCGCTCGATCGGCATCCGTGCCGTCCTAGCGTGGTTGGTTCGGATGCCACCTCTAAGGAGTTGGGTCGAGGCTTGGCGTTACGCCGAGTTCACATGAGTCATTGGGACTTGGAACGCTTTTCTTCTGATGGCGTCGTCGTCCATGCCGCGATCGAGTCCTGTTGCGGTGCGGCCAACGGGCTTCACTGCCACAGCATCGCCTGAAACTAGGTGGCTTGTCTGCCACTGCGTCTGACTCGTGAATTCAGCGTTGGTTGGTTGAGTTGGACCGGCGGAGCGGTCCACTACTTTGGTTGTTTCACGCCAGCAACGTGTTATGGGGCGAATCACCCCTCTTGACGAAGTGTCGCATGCGCGGCAAGCGAATCGATTTGCATTGCCGGGAACGCCGGTGCAGACTGCGGGTCCGCTTTGCTATCCCACTTTCTTCTTGATAACAGGTTCGCCGTGGCGACATTGATTCACTTTCCGTCGTGGATTCGCTCAATCGTGCTTTCCGTTGCACTCGGCGCGTTGACGCCCATTGTGGCGCAGGCCGACGAAGCCCCGGTTCCCGTTCAGCTTGCCTCCTCGCCGGAGCTTTCTCCCGACGGCGAACACTTGGCATTTGCTTGGGCCGGAGAAATCTGGATCGCCAGCTCGGATGGTACCGGCCTGATTCGTGTTACGACGAACCCGGCGGATGACACATCACCTAAGTTCTCACCGGAGGGCGATGAGCTCGCGTTCGTGAGTTCGCGGACCGGATCGCGGCAAATCTATCTCGTTTCACTCGCCACCGAAGATGGGCTGGAGATTGGCAGTCCTCGGCAAGTGACGTTTCACAGTGAAGGCTACCAGCTTCACGGTTGGTTTCCCGATGGAGATCACGTGATCACGACGGGCAGTCGAGACCATGGCTGGAAGTATGCTCGACGGATGATTCGCGTGAACGTCCGAGAACGGGTAGCTGAAGAGGTCTTGGTCGACGCGATTGCGGACGAACCTGCGGTGGCTCCCGATGGAAACCGAATTCTCTTTCTCCGCGAGGGAGAGCGTTGGTGGCGAAAGGGTTACACGGGCGAACGGTCGGCTCAAGTTTGGATGTACGAGGTGGAAGCGGGCGAGTTCACGGAGCTGCTGCATATCGGAGTGGACTGCCGAAGCCCGAAGTGGGATGGAGAACACGACGCCTTTTTCTTTACCAAAGGCGATTACAACGGAGCCTCTCTCTGTCGATTTGATGTGGCGTCAGGCGAGCACGTCGAAGTGGCGAACTTCAAAGATGATTCCATCGTTTGGCCGACGGTGAGTGCCGATGGAACGAAGATCGTGTTTCGCCACCTGTTTGATTTCTATCACTTGAACGTTGGCAGCGATCGGCCGATCAAGAAGTCAAAGCCGAAGAAGATCGACCTTCGATACGCCGGGGATTCGATCTCGCTCGATGACGAAATGCGTCGCCGGCTTTCAACGGCATCGGACATTACGTTTAGCGATGACGGCTTGGAGATGCTGTTTACGAGTGGTGGTGATCTCTGGGCGATGGATACGAAGCTGAGGGAACCCGTTCGGCTTTCCGAGACACCCGGATTTGAGTCTTCGCCCGTGCTGGCAGAAGACGCGGCCTACGTGGTCAGCGTTCAAGACGGGCAGACCGATATTTGGAAGGTCACGCGGCCTGACGATTCATCGTATTGGTGGCAGACCGAGGATCCGATTTGGGCACCACTGACGAAGAGTCCCGCGATGGAATCGGACCTGAGGCTCTCGCCCGATGGCGAGTACCTTTATTTCGTGCGTCGTCCCGGGGACTTGATGCGTGTCTCGGTCGAAGGCGGTGAACCGGAGATGATCGTCGACCGATTCTCATCGCCGGACTATGACTTGTCGCCGTGCGGCACCTGGGTTGCCTACACGTTTGAAGACGATGACTTCAACGATGACGTGTGGATTATCAAAGCCGACGGCAGCGGAGAACCGTACAACGTTTCCAAGCATCCGGACGATGACGGAGCGCCGCGGTTTTCACCGGACGGCAAGATCCTTGCGTTCGTGGGTCGACGATTCGATCAGGAATCCGACATCTACTACGTCTACTTGCAAGCAGATGCCGCCGAGGAGACGTCACGACAACGTCGCTTGGAAGAAGCACTTGAAGCGATGAAGAAAAAACGGAAGGGCAAGTCCGAGCCGTCTCCGAAAGAGGACTCGGAGAAGGAAGAGGAGGCAGGTGACGGCGAAGACAAAAAGGACTCGAAGGACGAGAAGGAGAAATCAAAAGACGGTCCGGAACCGGTCGTGATTAACTTCGAAGGACTCGACGAACGGCTTCGCCGAATTCCGATCTCCGATTCGTCTGAGTCTGGACTGATTTTTTCTCCCGATGGCAAGAAGCTGTTATTCCGCGGTTCCGTCGATGGAGACTCCGGGACTTACTCGGTCACGTTCCCAGACGAGTTGCGGCCCAAGAAGGTCAGTGACTCGACGGTTCGGAGTGCGCAGTGGACGAAAGCGGGCGGCGGGGTTCTTGGCCTTGTCTCAGGCCGACCCGCCAAACTAACCGACTCGGGAAAACTGGAAACATACAGCTTTTCGGTCCGTCAAACGTACAGCCGCAGTGCGAAGTTCGCCGAGGCATTCGATGAGGCTTGGCGAGTCATGCGTGATCGATGGTACGATCCGGCGCTGGGTGGGCGGAATTGGAATGCGGTCCGGCGCAAGTTCCAACCCGCCGCCGAGAACGCGATCTCTTCGGCCGCGTTTGGAGAAATCATGCAGCTTATGCTCGGTGAGCTCAACGGTTCACACAATGGTTTCTACGCGTCACGTGATGAACCCTCGCCGCCAAGACCGGAGTTCACCGACGTGACGGCGCACTTGGGAGCACGCTTTGATTACTCATTCAAAGGTCAGGGGCTCAAGGTCAAGGACGTGTTGCCGCGGACGCCCGCGGATCGTGTCGACAGTCGTCTCGAACCCGGTGACATCATCACCCTGATCGATGGAACGCCGGTCGATAGCGAAATGGACTTAACGTTGGTCCTCAACGGACCACTGGATCGAGACATCACGCTCACGGTGGAACGGGATGAGGAAGAACCGCAGGAAATCATGATTCGTCCGACCAGTTACGGAGCCGCACGGGCACGGCTTTACGACAAGTGGCTGGAGCACAACCGTGAGATGGTCGAGAAACGCAGCAAAGGCAAGCTCGGCTACTTGCATATTCGATCGATGGATCAAGCGAGCTTTTATGAGTTCGAAAAACAGTTGTATCGAGTCGGATACGGTCGCGAGGGGCTGGTCATCGATGTGCGGGACAACGGAGGAGGCTTTACGACGGACATGTTGCTCACGGCACTCACGCAACCCAAACATGCGATCACAGTTCCGCGCGGAGGCGGTCCGGGTTACCCACAGGACCGAATGGTTTATGCGGTGTGGCAAAAGTCGATCATCGTGCTGTGCAATCAGAACAGTTTCAGCAACGCCGAGATTTTCTCGCACGCGGTGAAGAACTTGAAGCGAGGCAAGGTCGTCGGCGTTCAAACGGCCGGGGGTGTGATTTCCACCGGTTCGGTTCAAATTATGGACGTCGGCCGCATGCGGATGCCATTCCGTGCCTGGTTCACGTCCATTGATGGGGAGGATATGGAACTCAACGGTGCCGAACCGCACTACATCGTGTGGCCCAAGCCGGGCGAAATTCCAGCCGGTAAAGATCGCCAGCTCGCAAAAGCCATCAAGGTGCTGGCCAAAGAGGTGAAGCAGAAGGCCAAGAAGAATCCGATGCCGGAGTTGATCTACAACACCGACCGCGACGGCGAAGACTGAGCCGGTGATCAACCCACTGTCGCACTTATCCTGGACAGCTAATAGTTTGGGGTTGTGACCGGGTCGATTCGAAACCGGTGGGCAAGCCCGGGCAAGCCCACCGGCATGGTGCTGTCGCCCCGTTCGGGGCTAATGCGCGGTACAAAACCTGCGCAATCTAAAACGGCCACCACCCCAACTTTTTCGCAGTCCACACTTATCCCCTGTCCCGGGATCGAAGGGTAGATCCGTGTTAGCTTCGTTGCCGTCGTCGGCGAAGGCTGTAGACGAACGAGAAAAGTAGCAGTGCAAAGGGCGTTGTTGGTTCGGGAACCGCGACGACGGGGGAGAAGTTATTGAAGGCCAATCCCAACCCGGATGTCTTGGTGCCCGTAAACTCGAGTTGGACCGTGTGCAGTGATTCGGGAAGATCACGAAACTCGAAACGCCAGGGAGTCGTTGCCTCGAGGTCAAATTAGTCGATGGGTCAGTGATTGATCGCCTCGTTTTTCTCTCGGTCGACTTGCCCGGTTTCGGCGACACGTTCGGGATGATCCAAGACCAGGTAGTGGCCGTGATCGGCGGTGACGATCACGGCGGTGTGATCCCACGCGTTGTTTTCATCGACCCAGTCCATCACTGCTTCGAAAGCCGCTTCGCCGCTTAAGACCGCACCGACGCTGCTGTCCAGATTGTTTGCGTGGTTCGCCCAGTCAACGTCGCCCGCTTCGATCATCAACCAGAAGCCATCGATCGATTGCTCCAGCACCAACAACGCGGCACGAGTCATGTCGGCAAGCGAAGGGTTCTCCATGACATCGGCTTCGGAATAGGTTTCTTTGCCTTTCACATCGAGCGTTGGATCGTATTGCCCATCTGCGGTCGCATACGGCAGGTGTCCTCCCTTGACGCCGAAAAATCCGAGTAAACGGTCTTGGTTGTCCGCCGCTGTCTGGGCGGCTTCCATCAACACTTCTGTTCCCGAGACTCCCGAGGTGCGTTGAACGACACGGTACTTGCCACCTTGATCGAGACTGACTTTTCGCAAGTCATCCTGATGCAGGTAGGTGTTACCAGGTTTGAAGTTGTCACCCTGAACGGTGTCCTTTCCGGAGCCTTCGCCCCAGCCGGCGCCGATCAGGACGTCCACGCCGGGAAGCGGTTGATCGGGGTGGGATGATGACGGCAATCCGATCAGGTCGCGCGTGATGTCTTGGTAGTCCTTTCGCGAGACGTTGTTGGCGTATGCCGAAGCGGGAGTCGCATGGCTGACGGGAACGCTGGTCACAACACCCACCAGGAATTCCTGGTCACGTTGCAATTCTCTTGCGATCGGTAGCACCTGGGTGCCGTCCAGTCGGATGTTAATGGAACCGTTGTAGGTTTTGATGCCACTGCAAAGGCTGGTTGCCGATGCGGCGGAGTCCGTGACCGTATGAGGTACCTCGCCGTTTTTGCCGATCAAGTACTCGGCGTCGTGGGCTGAATCCCACGGAGTCCGTCCACCCAGCCGAGTGCTGAAACCTCGCTGCGGCCCGTCGTTGACTTTGACGACTCGCTGTGCGTCGACATCAGACTTCGCACCCCGCGCGGCCGCACTGGTGCAGATCAATCCGAAGTCGGTCTTCGTTCGCAAGTCGTCTTGGAACGCCAATCCGCGTCCGCGGCCGGACTCGTAATCGACTCGGCCGGACTTGTAGATCGCCGCGGCACGCGTGGTCTCCCAGTCCAGTCCGTCAAACACCATCAGAATGATGTTGCTGTAGCCCGCATCGACCGCGGCTTGCTGCAGGGTGTACACGTCCGTTTGATCGTAGAACATGGCCGTGGGGGTGACCGAATCGGGGCCGGGAGTTCCATCGAGTGATGCCAGACGATCGGCGTCGGCGTAGAGACTGCCCTGCTCGCGGAGCTTCGAGAGCGTGATGCCAAACGTATAAAGCGGCACCAAGCGATTGCTATGCGTGGTCCAGCTGCTGTACGTCTCCGGGTTGGCTCCCCAATGACCGTACACGGGTTTTTGCGTGGTGACCGAAAGACGTTGAAGCTGCTTGAGCGCGTCTTGCGCCGAGCAGGTCGACCGCATCGACGCGGCGAGGACCATCAAAGTCAAAACGAAACGAGTCATCCGGCTAAGAAACAACATGGTGCGGTTGCGGCGTGGTGGGGGAGGACGCGTGTAAGAAACAAAAAATAGATCGGCAGCCGAACGTTATCGCTGCTCACGAATGCTAGTCGAACCTTGCGAGGCGACAACGATGTGATCGAGAACATTGATTCCGAGCAGTTTGCCGGCGTCGGTCAATCGATCGGTGACCTGGAAATCCTCTCGACTCGGCGTGCTGTCGCCGGAGGGGTGGTTGTGGACCAAGATCACCGCGGCTGCCGAGTCACGAATGGCGGGCCGGAAGACCTCGCGGGGATGGACCAAACTGGCGTCCAGTGTTCCACGCGTAATCAGATGGGTGTGCATGGGCAGGTGTTTGGTACTCAGCGTGACAATATGAAACTCTTCTTGAACACCGTTGGCGGCCAGCAATCCGAACTCTCTGTCACAGAACTCAATGGCGGCTGAAGTGCTCGTGATCGGCGTTTGCTCGCTGCGATGGGTCTGCTCGACTCTGGCGATGCGTCGGCCAAGCTCAATCCCTGCCTGGATCGCTGCGTAGCTGGTGACGGTGACGGCGGGGCTGATGCTTCGAAGTTCGTCTTTTGTGCAAACGCGAAGCTCTGCGAGATTGCGGGCAAACCGGTTGCCGAGCCGCTTACCGGCCTCAATTGCCGATTCACCTTTGACACCGACGCGAATCAGGATCGCCAATAACTCGCCGTCGCTTAGTGTTGCGGCGCCCTGGGCGATCAATTTTTCACGTGGCCGCTCTTGTTCCGGCTGGGCGGTGACTTGATTTCCGCTCACCTGACGCTCGATCCAGTGCGACGGATCGACGCGGACGGTCGCATTTCGCCAGGCGTAGGTTTCCGATTGGTCGGTTTCGTAGCGGTCGAGGATGCCTTCGCGAACCAGTTCTCGCAGCGTCATCGAAACAAATTGGGACGAGAGTTCGGCACATTCAGCTCGAGCTTCTTGTTTGG
>JBCBOO010000252.1:0-9942 GCA_039821235.1 Planctomycetota bacterium | reverse complement strand
ATACAGTCGATCGATGACGAATGGAGCGTCTCGGCGGAGTCTCCGGCGTCGGGATCTTGCGAAAGTTTGCGACTGCTGCCAACCGGGACATTTCCTGTCAGGCACACTCCCTACGCGTACGTCTCGTTCCGCGCTTTAGCCCTCCGGGCCTAGCGGAAGACGACCTCGGCCTAGCCGTTGAATTCGAAATTGAGAACTGACACCCGCAAAGCCATGTTTTTCCCTTCCATCCAAGATCCCCGCCAAGACATTGCCGCCATTCGAAAGTGGCGATGCGGGCGAATTGTTGTTCGGGGGGGACAACTACTGCGAGTCGAACGACGCTGGTTCACAGGGAGCACGTCGATGGCCCAGGTGTGGTGGCAAAACCGCTATGGACGGCCTGACGACGACCTCTGCTGGATCGACTACCACCAGCCGTTCGGCATGCCGGCGTTCTTGACGCTGGATTACATGAGGAGTGGCAAACGGGCCGGATACAAATCGTTCCGAGGGGCGTGCGCAGTCCTGGATGAAATCGCTCGCCTTCGTGGTTCGCAAGCGATCGTCGCGCATGTGTCAACACAGAGCCTCTCCGACCGTCTTTTGGAGCGGCTCGGATGGCAACAACACTTGCAGAAATGGTCCGGCAGACACTGGATCCGTCGATTCTACGACGGCTACCCTGAATCGGCGATTGACCGATACCTGCCGTCTCCGGCGAGCCCGGGTGTCTAAATCACCCCCGGGGCAATGGAGAGAATGAGAGTCTATCGCCCCAGCATTCGAGCTCGCTTGTTTCGTCGCTCGGCCTGGATCTTCTGGCGGCGGCGGATTTCGCTGGGCTTTTGGTAGTGCTCGCGTCGACGCATTTCTTTTTTGATTCCGCTGCGTTCGACCAACTTACGGAAACGTCTTACTGCCTCTTGAATCGTTTCGCTGTCACGGACCATCAACTTGACCATTTTTTCTCCGCTTTCATGGTTGGTACCTCGGTCTCTGGGAATGAATTGCCCAAACCCCTTGTCAATCGGCCGGTTCGGGTCTCTCGGCCGGGTCGCGGAGTGTAACGAGCGGCCCCTTGTCCTCGCAACGCCCATCGTCCATCCCTCACCCGGTTTTTTGGGCCTTTCAAACCCCTCGGCACGGCTTCTTCATTCGGTCGGGTTCGCGCAACCGTCAACCTTTCGCTGATCGGCGCGACTGTTTTGTTCGGACCGACGCCGAGATTCGGCTTCACCGGTAACCGATGCGAGTGTTGCGACGGTCGCATCCGCACATCGTCGCATTCCACGTTTGAATCCTCTCGCGAGCGATCTTGCCGGTTTATGACCGTTCCCCCGCCACACTTCGACGACGATGCCAACGACCCTCAGCCCGGCGGCTTGCTCGGCGAGTTGGAGCGACGGCAAGACGATGTTCTGAGCCAACTCGATGACCTCGATGAAAAACTGAACCAAGTCCTCAAAGGGCTGGAATCCGGCCAGGAATCGAGCCCGAATCCCGACGCGGCATTCGACGCTTCCACATTCGATGCCAAGAAGTTGCTTGATCCCGAGGCGCTGCTCGAAGAAGAAGCATCGGTCCGTCCAGCCGACGAGCTTTCCGGCGACGATTCGGTCGAAACAGACCTGGACGCTGATTTCGATAACGCGGATTTTGAGAATGAGGATTTCGGTTCCGCCGAAGATTGGGCGTAGCCTGGCGTACCTAGCGGGTGGGCTTGCCCGGTTTCGAATCGCCTCGAATCTCCTCCCCGTCCCGCCGGCCGGCAAGTTACAAGACGTCGGTGCCGTGGAATGGGGCCTCGATCACGGGGTAGTCGGCCCCCGATAATTCATTGGTTTTTTCGATGGGTGGCGTTTCCATTATTTATTTGTCGATCAGAAGGAAACAGCCGTACTATTAGGGGTACGCTTCGCCGGCCTGCGCGGCAGACCCGTTCGCCCCTTCCGTTCAACCTTTCCGCTGAAAAACGAGCGTCATGTCACTACTAGACGATGAAGTTCCCTCGAATAACGACGGAAATTCGAATGACGGCGGTGGCCTGACGGGAGGCCCGTCCGGAAGTGCGAAGGCGTCTCACGCAGGCTGGAAGCGGATTCCGCCGGCGACGATCGAAAAGTCGCTCGAAGCGATCGCGATTGCCTTGGACATGAACGTCGACCAGCAGTCGCTCAGTAGTGCCGATTTTACGTACAGCACCGATGATCCGCTCGAGCGGCTCTTCACGATCGGAGCGAAAGCGGGGATTGAATTGCTGGAGACGGACTTTCGTTCTCCGGGCGACTGCTTCTCCATTGTCCGGCAGGGATATCCGGTCGTCTTTGCGACGCCGAGCGGACAGATTTTTGTCCTCCAGCGATTGGACGGTCAGAACGTCGAAGTCGCCAGCGTCAACGGCGAGCTTCGTCATGAATTCATCGGTCGCTCGCAACTGAAACGACTCGTCGGCAATTACCGCGAAGCGCGGATGATGGTGGCGAAACGGGAACTCGAATGCGATTCCATGGGGACGCACCATGATCATCATGGCGACGGACATCATGCCCATCCGAGCCCACTCCAGCGGTTTGTCGCCCTGCTGGATCTGGATCGCCGAGACATCCTCACGGTAACACTGTTCGCCGCCGTTGCCGGAGTACTCGGACTGGCCACACCCCTGGTGATCGAGGGGCTGGTGAACGTGGTCAGTTGGGGCACGTATTTTCAGCCCCTGTTGGTTCTCGCCACGATGCTGCTGACTTGCTTGGGAATTGCCGGCATCTTGAAAGTGCTGCAAACCTGGGTGGTCGAGATCATCCAGCGACGGCAGTTCGTCCGGATCGTGAGCGACCTTTCGCACCGGTTCCCAAGAGCGAACCAGCATTCCCTCGAAGGCGAGTTCCCACGTGAACTCGCCAACCGGGTCTTTGACATCATGACGATCCAGAAGGCCACGGCGACGCTCTTGGTCGACGGGATCTCGATCATCTTGACCACGGTGTTGGGGCTTTTTCTGCTGGCGTTCTACCACCCGTTTCTACTCGGCTTTGACCTCGTGTTGATCTTCACGATGGTCATCTTCACTTGGCTGTTGGGACGCGGCGGGATTCGCACCGCGATCGAAGAATCCAAGACCAAGTACGCCGTTGCCCATTGGTTGCAGGATGTGCTGGCGATGCCATCGGCGTTTAAAACCGGTGGTGGTGAGAGTCTGGCCGTTCGGCGCTGTAACCAGCTCACCGTGGAATACGTCAACGCGCGCATCCGGCAGTTTCGTGTATTGATCCGCCAAACCGTTTTCGCAATCGGGCTTCAAGTCGTCGCCTCCACGGCGCTGCTGGGACTCGGCGGTTGGTTGGTCATTGATGGACAGTTGACGCTCGGTCAGTTGATCGCGAGCGAGCTGGTCGTCACAGTCGTTGTGGGTGCATTCGCAAAAGCTGGCAAATCGATCGAAAAGTTCTACGACATGATGGCCGCGATCGACAAAGTCGGGCACCTGATCGATGTGAAACCCGATGAGCGAGTGGACTTGGCGGAGTTTCCTGAAGGTCCGGCAGAAGTAAATTGGAGCGAACTTTCGTTCAAGACGCCTCTCATGAACTGCTTCGTCCACGAAGCCCACATCCGAGCCGGCGACCGAGTCGCGGTGATTGGAGAAAATCAAGCGAGCAAGGCACTCCTCGCCCGCGGGCTTGCCGGATTGATCGATCCGACCAGTGGCTCGATTCAAGTCGCCGGGTTCGACACCTATGAAGCGGTTAACGCGGAGGCGGGAGAATTGGTCGGCTATGCCGGATCACCCGATGTCTTCCACGGCACGCTGCGTGAAAACGTTGATCTCGGTCGCTACGAAGTTTCCGCGAATCGCGTCCGCGAAGCACTTCGATACGCCGGGCTCAGCACCGTCGCACTCAGCATGCCCGAAGGGCTGGAGTCTCGCCTTCAGACCGATGGCTATCCGCTCTCGCACGAACAGTGCATTCAATTGATGATCGCTCGCGCGGTCGCAACGCATCCCAGACTGCTGGTCATCGACGGCTGTTTGGACATGCTGAACCGCGCAACGCGGACGGAGATTTTTGAGAACATCTCGTCGCCCGATGCGCCGTGGACCCTTCTCGTGATCACCAACCGCGAAGACATCGCGGCGGAGTGCAGCACTCGCATCGCCCTACACGACTAACTCTACGAATCGAACATGTTAGCTACGCATAAAACGGTCGATGATTTCCCGTCCTTGCAAATGGTCCGCACCGCGCGGATCGTCCGCAACGTGGGACGAGTCACGCTTTGGGCCTTGGTCTTTGCCATCGCGGCAATGGTCTTTTTGCCCTGGCGTCAAACGGCACGCGGGACCGGTATGGTCGTCGCGCTGGATCCACAAAAACGCGTCCAACCGATGCTCAGCCCCGCCAAGGGGTTGATCAAGAGCGTTAAAGAGGGATTGATCGAAGGCGCCTACGTGGAAAAGGACGAGATCTTGATTGAGATGACCCCGTTCGCAGAAGACGGTCTGAACCTTCTGAATGAGGAAATCGCCGCAATCGAGTCGCAGATCGAAGCACTCGGCTACAGCCTGACGATCGCTGATGAAAATGCCAACCGCCAGCTCGACGCGAGCGAAGCGGACAGGGCCGAGGCTGAGCAAAAGGTCAATGAAGCGGAGCAAAAACGGATACAAACCGAAAAAGAGCTGCAGAGCATCGAAGCGGAATACATCGGCATCGAGTTCGATTATGAAGCCGCCAAAAAGGCGTCTCGAAACGGTCTTGTCTCCGCGAACGAACTCGTCTCGAAACGCGCAAAGTTTGAGGCAGCGGGGAAAAAACTCCTTCAACAGGAAGCCAAGGTCGAGGGTGCGAAACGAGCTCTCGAGGGCGAACAGGAAGCGTTCAAATCGAAGCTGCAGGCAATTGACATCAAGAATGAAATCGCCCGCGACAAAATGAATGCTGCCAGAACGAAACTGGACAGCAAGCGAAAGGAGCTGATTCAGGCGAAAACAAAGCGGCAGGAGTTC
Organism: Planctomycetota bacterium; assembly: GCA_039821235.1. GTDB lineage: Bacteria > Planctomycetota > Planctomycetia > Pirellulales > Pirellulaceae > Stieleria. Next base: position 4,955 of record JBCBOO010000252.1, on the reverse strand, counting down.
AGCAACCTCAGCATCAAGGCACCGCACTCGGGCTATATCCAGCAGTGGAGTGGTTTGGTGAACAGCCAAACCGTCAAAGAGGGAACGCAGCTTTTTGTCATCGTTCCGGAAGCGGACGAACTGGCGGTCGAAATGAAAGTGAGCGGAAACGACATGCCGCTGATCAAGGAAGGAGATCGGGTTCGGATGCAGTTTGAAGGCTGGCCCGCAGTCCAATTCGTGGGCTGGCCGTCGGTCGCAATCGGCACGTTCGGCGGTAAAGTCACCCGAGTTTTCCCAACCGATGACGGAAAGGGATTTTTTCGTGTGATCGTCACACCTGACAGCCACTTTGAACGCGAGCAGGGTTGGCCGAGTGACCGATACCTAAGACAAGGTGTACGCGCCAACGGATGGGTGCTGCTAGAACGTGTTCCACTCGGTTACGAGATATGGCGTCAATTGAACGGATTCCCGCCAGTCATCGCGGACGACGAACCCAAGAAGGACAAGGGCAGCAAGGTCAAGCTGCCCAAGGGCTGAGCCGGAGCAGTAAGCGGCGCTCACTACTTGCGCGATGCTTGCCATCTCAACGATCGCTCGCTGTTCTCGCCCGATGCTTCATCGGAGCGGCTTCCCTCGCTCCGGTTTCTTCCGCCTGTTTCGGCCAGCAGCCGCTGCCTTCACAGCCGACGACACAGTCTCCCAGCAGCCCATCCGACGGCGGCTCGTTTGCCGCCTACCTGGCGATGGTCGAACAGGACCAACTGCAGACAGAACTTCCCGCACCCGACACGTCTGGACCGCGAGAGAGTTCGAGCGTCGAGATGGGGCGCGACCTCGGCGACGCGTTACTGCTGGAACCGGGCGCAGAAGCCATCGCTGCACCCTCGGAAATGGGCAGCGAGCTGATTCCGAAACCGCTGACAATTGCGGATGTCATCGCGAGTGTTTACCGAGCCTATCCCGAAGTGCTCGCGTCACGCCAGTTTCTCCCCGAGGCGGGAGGCAATCTGCTGGCTGCCTGGGGAGCGTACGACACCAAGTTCAAAGCTCACTCGATTAACGAGCCGCTCGGGTTTTACGAAACCTATCGCCATGGCTTGGGAGTCGCTCGGCAAACGTGGTGGGGTGGTAACATCTCCGCCGCCTACAACATTGGACGCGGCCGATACCAGCCCTGGTATCTGGAGCGTCAGAAAGAGGATGGTGGTGAGATCAAGGTCTCCTCCATTCAGCCGTTGCTGCAAGGTCGAGCGATCGATCCACAACGTGTCGCGGTCTTTCAAGCGTCACTACGGCAAATGCAGGCCACTCCTCGCATTCGAGAGGTGCTACTACTGGTTTCGAACGAAGCGGTGACACTCTACTGGGACTGGATTGCGGCGGGCGAGGTCTTGGAGGCGCAAAAGGAACTGCTCACCGTCGCCGAAGAACGCCAAGCTCAGTTTGATGCGGGTGTGAAAGCGGGAACTTTCAAGCCATTTGATCAGATTGTTAATCGTGCCTTGATTGCCGAAAGGCGAGCACAGGTGTCGACGGCCGAACAGAAATTGCAGTCAACGGCGTTGAAGCTGGGTCTCTACTTGCGAGATGACAATGGACAAATGCTGTATCCGAAAGAGACTTGGCTGCCCAGTCGGTTTCCCAAGGTGCAACCGCTGGTCGAATTTGACGTGAACACAGAAATCTCCTCGGCGATCGCGCGGCGGCCCGAACTGGAAATCCTCGACTTCGATCTCCGTCAGGTGCAACTCGATCGAAGACTCGCCGGCAATAACCTGCTTCCGCGGATGGACCTGATCACTGAAGCGTCGCAGGACTTCGGTGAGCCGGCAACCAAATCGGATGATAAAGGCGAGTTCGAGCTGATCGTTGGGGTCACCGTGGACGTACCGATGCAACTCTCCAAAGCACGCGGTAAGCTGAGAGCAACGAACGCCAAGATCGGTATGATCGATCAGAAACTGCGGTTAGTGCGTGATAAGATCGCCACCGATTTGCAGATCGCCTATCAGCGACTCGTTCTTGCCGCACAGATCGTCGAACAGAGCGAGGAGGCATTCCGAATTTCTCTCGAAGCTGCCACTCGATTGCGGGCGGGATTTGATGACGGCTACGCCGATTTGATCAAGTTAAATTTGCTGGAAGAAAAGGCAAACGAGACTGAAATCAAACTGATCAAAGCGCAACAGGAGTGGTTTTCCGCGATGGGTATGTTGCAATTCACGCTGGGGCTGGATCCCTTGGAACAAGCGATCGTGATGTCAGAGATACCTCCGAGTGATATTGTGGGACCTGGAAACCTGCCCGATATACAAGTCATCTCCGAAGAAGAACTGAACAAGCTCTTTGGCAACGATGACGCGGAAGACCCCAGCGAGTAGCTCATGCCTCTCATTCGAGTTCTCTTGTTCGCCGCGGTACGCGACGCCGCGGGGGAATCCAGCCTCGAGCTCGCATTACCCGGTCCGATCACCGCGGGTGCGGTTTCGAAGGAACTCGCGAATCAGTTGCCCGCGGCGGGGGATTTGATCCGCGTCAGCCGCATTGCCGTCAATGGAAGCTATGTCGCCGATGAACACGAGATCGATGTTTCCCATGACGAAGTGGCGCTGATCCCGCCTGTCAGCGGTGGATAAAGAATGTCCTCACTAGGCCACCTCGCCTGGTAATACAGGTTTGCGAATGCCCATACCGCTTGACGCGACTTTCGACTAACTTGAGAAGTGGTTGCGAGTGCACCCACCAGGCAAACGCGGCCACCCTCTCGCGGCATTCTCACGCTGTTGGACAACTTGGTGAGGTCTGAATGACATGAGCAATTCGAGTTCCATCCGAGACGATATCCGCGCCACCGGTTTACGCGCGACGCCGGCGAGAGTGGCGACTTTAAAGTTGCTCCGCGAAGCAACTTCACCCCTGACCCATGCCGATGTCGCGGAGAGACTGGATGAGTCGGGAGTGGACAAAGCGACGGCCTTTCGAAACTTGAACGACATGACGGACGCCGGCCTCCTCCGTCGAACCGAGCTGGGTGATCATGTCTATCGGTTCGAAGAGATTCGCCCCGGCGAGCATGGCTCGGAATCGCATCCCCATTTTCTGTGCACTGTTTGCGGCACGGTCTCGTGTCTTGACAAGGTGAAACTGACAGCCGGAAGCCTGCGCCAAAGTAGCAAAGTCGGAGAGGTCGTTGAGATTCTTTTACGTGGTCGATGCAACGACTGTGCCTAGTGCGTGAGCTAGGGATGAAACCGATCCGCTCACTGACCAGGCTGTTGATTGACCCGCGCCCTGACGCTCGGGGCTATGACTCCAACGTCATGTCAACAAGAGCCATCACATCAACAGCCCGTGACGCTTCGGGTTGTGATTTGAAGGTCGCATGTAAGACAGCCTTGAAGTGAAACTGATGCAGACGATCCAACTGGTCAATCAACCTATCGACCCCGCAAAGTGGGCTCACTGCTTGCACGACATCGACACCGGTTCGCATCTCTGGTTCTCCGGCGTGACTCGGCGTAAGACGACGGACTCGTCTGGCCAAACAACCGTTACACGCACGCTCCATTACGAAGCCTACGCAGAAATGGCAATCGAGCAACTTGAGAGGTTAGCCAAGGACGCTCGCTTGCGGTTCGAACTCTCGGGTGTGGTCATCATTCACCGACTGGGAGAAGTCCCCCTCGGCGAAGCCAGTGTCCTGGTGGGCTGCAGCAGCGCCCATCGCAAAAGTAGTTTCGAAGCGGTGCCCTGGATCATGTATCGCCTCAAAGCAGACGTGCCGATTTGGAAACGCGAAACCTTCGAGGATTCTTCGACTCAATGGATTCATCCATGAAGCGGCGGATCTACTTGGATCACGCAGCGACTCGGTTTCCAAAACCGAGCATCGTGATCGAAACGATGCGTGAGTACTCGCTGGCAGAGGAGGCCGCCGTTGGACGAGGCGCTTACCGATCAAGCCAAAACGCGAGTGAGATGCTCAGCCAACTTCGCCGGGAAGTGGCTTCCTGGATTGATGCCGATGATTCCAACGAGATTTCGTTTCACAGCGGAGGCACCGAAGCACTCAATACCGCCATCTTCGGCCTGTTGCAAACCGGGGATCATGTGGTGACGACGGATGCCGAGCACAACAGTGTGCTTCGGCCACTCCATGAATTGGTTCGCACAGGACGCATCCGCTGGTCCCTGATCCCCGTCTCCAAACAGGGCCTGGTTGATGTCGATGACGTCATCAACGCGGTCGGTGAATCGACTCGCTTGGTCGCGATGGTTCACGGTGCGAACGTGAATGGTGCCGTTCAAGACATCCAATCCGTTGGCACCACCCTGTTCCAAAACGCCTCCTCCAACAAGCCCGCTTTCTTGGTCGATGCCGCCCAAACGTTCGGCTATCTCCCCCTATCCGTTGACGATGCCAAGATCGATCTGCTTGCCGCCCCCGGCCACAAAGGCGGCAGCGGACCGCTGGGTACGGGTTTCCTCTATGCGAGGCAAACCATGCATGCTTGTCTGCGTCCGTTGTTATTTGGCGGAACGGGCAGCCAGTCCGAATCGATGGAAATGCCAACGGACTACCCAGCTGCCTTCGAAGCCGGCAACCAAAATGTCCCGGCGGCAGCCGGATGGCTCGCGGGATTGAGATCCCGTCGCGGTGAAGAGGCGGCTCAAGCTTGGTTGCAAACGAATGCGACAAGACTCACAGCACTCGCCGAACAGTTGCATCAGCGATTGCGCAGCATCCCGGGCGTTCAATTGATCGGCGCAGTCGACTCGCCTCGATTGCCGATTGCAAGCGTCGCCATCGAGGGACTGCCGGCCGATGAAGCGGCGATGATTTTGGATGGTGAATTCGGAATCGAAGTTCGATCGGGGATGCACTGCGCGGCGCGCGTCCACGCAAGCTTGGGTTCCCCACCCGGCGGGACACTCCGAATCAGCGCCAGTGAAAACACCACCACCGAAGA
>JBCBOO010000251.1:0-9952 GCA_039821235.1 Planctomycetota bacterium | reverse complement strand
GTTGGTGACACGCGCGGAGGCTTGTTGTAGCTCCAGTGCCGCAAAACCGCGGCTTTGACCGCCTTCGATCAGGCTGACACCACCACCATAAGCGACGACGGCGTGATCCAAGCTGACGTGAGCCGTGGGGCTGGCATAAATTCCGGACCAGTCACCGCGTGCGGGGTCCGCCCCGCCACCGGGTGTTCCGGCGTCTTCGTTGGTATCAAACGATCCGCCAGCGCCAAACCGATCGTCCAGCGAACTGGTAAAGATGACGTTCTGACCTCGCGTGCCTTCGGCAAGCAGCTGGGTGCTATGATCCAGCTCAATCCGAGCACCACGGAACTTGACCACGGTGTTCGGGTCAATGACCAACGAGCCATCCAAGCGTGCTCGGACGCCTTGCCGCGTGAGATCCAGGATCGCTCCGCCACCGTCGGAACCATCATCGACGAACGTTGCGGTCGAGCGGTTGAGTTCGGACACCAGGCGATATTCGCTGCTGCCTGGATCCAGACGGTAAAGCCGACGAGTCAGATAATCACTTCCGCTTGGAATCAGCGGAAGGTTCAACAACTGGATTTGTCGCGCAGAATCCGTCGTCGTGATGACTCCGGATGACTCACTTGCAAGCGATTCGAAACCGCCGCCGTCGACGAATGTCAATCGGTACTCGTAATCGCCAACCGACAGTGCACCGCCACCAGCGGTTTGTGCCGTGACCGAAGAGATATCCGGAACGAATCCGTCTTCGATGGGTCCGCCAGGCTGACCGGCGATCAGAATGTTCTCGGCGATGTAGTGAACGATATCCACGTCATCGATATGGGCTGCGACCGTGATCTGTCGCGCCGGCTCATCGACACCCGTCACCGTTCGAATGAATAGACCGTTGATACTGTTATCGACGACGAGGTTCTGTTTGATGTCGGGTCCGATGCGGCTGTAGTCCGCCGTGAAAGCACCGGCTTGTTGGAATTGCGGTGATTGGAAACGAGTCTCCAAGAACGCATCCGGAGAGGCGCTCATCGCTGCACCCGCGTTATCCGTGACCCGGTTGAACGTCACCGTTGGTCGAAGATCCACGATCTGGATCGGATTGACGGTTTGCTGAACGGAGTTGATCAAGATGTTGCTGCCACCGCCGAAGCGAATGTCGGCGTGATTGACCACCTGCAGGAAGATGCCCTCGTCTTCCAAATTGCCGCGGCCTTCGAGCCGATCGAAATCGCTGCGGAAGATCAAGCCACCCCAGTTACCGTCCGAAGGAGCAGGGCTGTTTCCGCTCGCGGCTGTATCAACCGCACGATCACGCGTACTGGTGAAGACGACGTTTCCAGAGGCTCCCAAGGCGACCAGCCCAGGGTCGGTGACTTCGTTGCCATTGAAAGTCGGTTCCCCAACCTGCAGCAGTGTTGGCGTACCGAGGACCTGAAGTGCACCGTTGCTGCGATCCGATAGCAAGTTGTTACTACCGACGCTGACCGTCGACGACCGAAGTTTGAAGGCGGCTCCGGCGTCCACCATCATCGTGACACCCTGCGGGATGTCCAAGTGACGTCCATCGGCGAGCACACCGCCCCCGATTTCTTCCAATCCGACTTGATAGGAAAAGTTATCCGCGGGCGTGGAAATGTCGTTGTCTTGCCCGCCGTTGCCTACCACCCGAACGATGTCGCCCGGAAGCGTCGCCGCGAAGGCTCCGTTCCCGGAAATGCCATTGATGTTGTTGAAAGGCTGATCCAAGCTTCCGTCGGCAACCACCGTCGCGACCTTGTCGACGAACAGCGTTCGTCCGAGGGCATTGATGCCTTGGAAGCCGGCGCTGAAGGAAACCGCTCGTTCACCGCTGAGAACCAGGAAGGCGGGAGCATTGGGATCCGCAGCATTGACTTCCGGTGAAGCGCTGATGCCGAGTGCGGCGCCATTCGTATTGATGGCGGCTGCGAGGTTCACCGTCACGTCTGAAATGGTGTTCAGCGGACTGAATCGAACCGGGATATTTCCGGCGGATGCGTTCTGGCCAAAGGGAACGAACTCGAATCGTCGCGTCGCCCCATCGGCTCCGGTCAAGGTCACCGTTTCACCGGCAACCAAGCCGCTGCCGTTACTGACAATTTCCAAAACACGCTCTTGAGGTCGCGTTTGGAACCAGAAGTTCTTCACGCCGGACGGACGACCATCAAGGTCCCCATCAATCGCTGTGCCAGGAACGCCGATCCGATCCGAATCAAGATCGCGAATCACATCGGTCTGGCTGACTTGAGGTTCGAACTTCAACAGAAGCTCGTATTCGCCCTGCGTGCGTCCACCGACGGCACTGCCTTCCAGTGCCGGGTCGTAATTGTCGTTACCACTCGCAGCAACGCCGATGTAATACACACCGTTTGAAAGCTGCGCCGTCAGCAACGAATCTTCGCTGAAGTAATCGTCGTTACGCGTCAGCGGAACGGTTCCGCCGCCGGCCAATCGAATCGGGTTGTAGCTGGACAGAGGCGCGTCGATCAAATCTTCGCTGCCGTCCCCATCGACTTGCGTCAATTCGAACAGCGTGCTTGCGAACGGATCATTGTTGATCGCCTCGATGACCTCGCTCACCGTCAGCGAGGAAATTGCGGGGCCGCGTCGCGGCAGGTCAATGCGAATTGCGTTTTCAACGAGCTCACCGTTGTCGGCTGCGATCCGATCCACGCGAACGCCGGTGTCACCGACGCTGCGGTCGGTTTGGATGAACTCGATCCGCGAGCGATTGCCCATGTTTCCGGGCAACTGAGAATCAACACGAACCGATACATCGGAGCCCAGTCCGAAGTTCGTCGTCGCGCTCGCCGAGACGTCTTCGAACAGCGTCAGTGACGTGTCCAGCAAGCTCGAGTCTGCCAAGCGTTCGGCGAACGATTCGACAGTGAGTGTGCCAAACTCTCGTCCGGCATCGAGCGACACTTCAAACTTATAAAGATCGACATCAACCGAATCGGGACGATGAAGGTGTTGACCGTGCAGGATGTCTTGTCGGCCAGGGAAGACCGGTTCGGGACCTTCCAGAGCGTTCGGCAGGGGCTCATTGATCGACTGAGAATCGATCGCAGGATTAAACGTTTGATTCTGCGAAGACTGAATCTCAAAGAAAGGATCAATGGGTGAGACGAACGACTCGGCATTGATGCCCGCGTTGAGAAATTCGGGATTAAGTGCCATCAGTGTCTGGGCGTCCACATCGCCGTTCTGCTCCAGACCTAACAGCAGCCCCACACCCGCCATGGCTTTGCGGAAGAAGTCATCGCCGTAATCAAGATCAAAGCTCGCTTGGTTACTGAAGACGATGGCAGAATCGGTAAAGGTCGGGTCGATGCGTAACGAGGCGTCGATAACATCGACAGTGCGTAGATCGGTTCCCGAGACCGGCGTGAGCTCCGTGGTGGTTCCGAGAGCAAATGTAATGCCCGAGTCAGCGGTCTCGCGGAACTGGACACCGAGATAGTTGGACCACAGATTGATCGCTTCGCGGACGCGACGCTTTTGAACTTCCGTGATGTTGTTCAGCTGGGCAGGGATGCCTGTGCCGACACCGCCGGCGAAGATGCCCTGGAAGTTGTACTCAATCTCCGTGATGCCGTCGGTCGAATCGGGACCAAAGCTGTCGTTGACCGCATTGGCAATGGCGGTTCCAGGATCGGCACGGCCGGGATCGGTTACCGCGCCAGGCAATTGAATGCCATAAGACTTCGGATCGATGGACTCGGAGATCAAAATGCTGGTAAGCAGCTGGTTGTCAGACCCCAGTACACCGATGTCCGTCGCAGTCGTGAGCATATCGCCAGCGGCAGCAAGACGAAGCGTCGTCCCCGCGAGGGTGCTCGGCAAGACGGTTTCCCCGCCCGAGCCGGCGACTTCGTCCAGGGCAAAGTTGACTGCCAAGACCGCGTCCACGGTCGGCTCATTGGTCGTTGCATCACGAAGGGCTTGCACGGTGACGGTTGCACCGCCGAAGTCGTACAAGACGTTTCCGCCTGCATCGAGCGAAACACTCAGTCCGCCGTTACCGGAATCGATGAACTGAACTTCCTTTTGACCTTGTGATTCACCAAAGACTTTGGAAGCGAATTCAACGTTGAGGCCGGCAGCGGCACCCAGGTTGCTCGACACCCTGGGAACGACATTCAGTTCCGTGGGTGTGACGATCAAGTCGGCTGCCGTGTCAACCGCCGTGCCCACGCGGAGGCGGAAGGTTCCGCCGCCCTTGGAAACGCCGGGAAGCTGGTTCAAGTCGTCCGCAAAAATCAGTCGAGCCGTATTGGTCGCCGAGTCGTAGATGACGCGGTCCGGCTGATAGAAGACATCGTCCGTGGTCCGGACGGTCTCTTGAGTTAACAACAGTTGATAGAAACGAGGGTTTTCCGCGGAACGCTCGGTCGGCAACCCGGTCGCGGGATCGTTTTCAACGAACAGTTCATCGTCATTGAAGTAGATCAGGATTTCGTCGCGACGTTGCTCCAGTGAACGGTCTGGAAGACGAACGACCGGTTGAGGCACGATTGCTTCAATCTTTGCCCCGAGGCGAAGTTCGAATTCGATCCGTTCGTTATCACTCACTCCATCGCGAGCGACCAACAAATCGCCGTCGGTATTTCGCAGGCCGACGATGCCGCGGTTCGGTGCATCGAAACCAAAGACATCGACGCGGTAACGATCATCCGGAAGCGAGTCGGCGAATCGGACGACGACTTCGTTGTCCGACAGTGCACCCAGCTCAACGGATCCGACCGGAACGACTTGGTCATCCGCGGTACCAAAGCGACCGTCAGCACCGCTGCGAGTGATTTGAATCGCGTCCAGTGTGTTTGCATCGATCTGCTGGTCTTGATCGAAGCGGAACGTCAGCGAACGAGGCGCGGTGTCTCGGACGGAGCCATCAACGATCAACTCACCTTCGTTGGGCTGAATTCCGATCAATTGAGGACCGGCTAGCAACTGACGCTGCTCCAACGTTTCAAACAACTGTCGGCGCCGGTTATCTCGGGACTTGCTGCCACGACGGGCGCGCTTGCGCGAGGAGGATGCTGACTTGTTGAATTTCGACTCGGTCGCGTCCTGAGAAGCTGGGCTGGACGTGGAGTTCTCTCGCTCACGCGAAGTCATAGAGCAGACCTTCAAGGGGGCGTCGTCTGTTACCGATGGAATCAGAAACGGGACGAGTTAGCCGGTGGGGTGAATTCGTTAGTGTGGCGAGTTCGTGTTGCAGAACCGCCGGATTTAACAAGGCAAAATCGACAAGTCGTACTGCCAGCGGGGAAGCCGGCTGGAAACGAACGCCGAGTATAGTTCGGGCACTTTCGCCCGCAAATCTTTGGAGCGATGGAGCCGCCAAACCGCCTCAACCGCGCCTTGTTAGGTCCGGTCATGACGGCGTCTTCAATGCGAAACTGGCCCCGAAACCACCCCCTCGGGCGGTTCTACTCCTCCGGAAAATTGTCCCCCACGGGTGGTGAACAGACTTGCCGGTGGTCAAAAACCCTCCCTGAGGCGGGCTAGGTTCGCACTGCGACGTGGTCGTTGGACGACTTACCCAGTGTGAAGTTCCGTAGATTCGGCCTAACCGGTGGCCAAAACGACAGACCGGTGTCCAAATTCCCTCAGATCCTCTTCCTGCACGCCTCGGACGCACGTCAGCGTCAATAGATGGCCCATGGGTCGGCAAGGAAGCAAGCGTCCGTGTCCGTTAACCCTCAGATTTTTTTCTCGATCCGTCAGTCGGTTGGGTCCCGAAAGCTGAATCGATTATCCGTTGCCGAACCGAATCGGGACTTTGACACTCAAGCGTCTGCCCCGCTGCGACAGAAAATGCGGACCGAATCCGGGATCAGCGACGCCACCAGCTGCGTTTGAACTCCGGTCCGCGGTCGATCGCTTCTTGGAGCTGCTCGCCGATCTCAGCCGCCGCAGCTGCATCGTTCGTTTGAAAGCGACGGACAAAGCCGGAGAACCAGTCACGCCAAACGCTCTCGTGCGTTTCAAGGCACACGGACGAGACGAGTTTCAAGAGCGCCACAGAGTCAAGCCGCCGTCGCCATTGCAATGATCGCGCCAGATCGTTGTCCCAGGCAGCGAGGTAGCGGGACCAACCGGCCGAGCTGGCGACGCAATCGACCAGATGCGGGCGTTGCTGGTGGTCGACAAGGAGGTTCCGAAACGAGATTCCGCCGTGCGTTGCTCCTGCTCGATGAGCCGCCGCGACTGCGAATGCAACGGTGACCAGCTGATTCATCCGAAGATTGGTCGATCGGCCCTGATCGGGATGACTGCTTCCGACAGTGGTTTGCTCTGCCAACTGGATACCCTGTCCAGGAACGTGAGGCGTGCTAAAAATCCAACCCCGCACGACCGCCAAGTGCCCGTTGTTGATCGCCGCAATCCGCGGCGTTTCCCATGCGTCGTGAACCACGTTGCTGGCCGATTCGCAAAGGTCGAGCATTCGGGTGCGTTCCTGTTTGCCGAGCGTTGCCGGCAGCGGAATGACCTTCATTGCGACCACATCCCCTCGTTCACCGTCACGCCCTTTGACCAACCAGGATCGCCCCAGCGCCGCAACTTCGGTGGCGACGCATTTCGCCCCCGTCATCCAATCCGGCGGCTGAATCGGGATCGGTGCATCAATGGAGTCCTCGCCCAGATGAATCGGTAACGCATGATGATCCTGTGTTCCAAAGATCGTCTTGGCAGTGTCGACCGTCCACTCGGCCAAATCTTCGCCGGGGGTGTGAATCTTACCGGGCACTCGAAAATCACCCTGCAAACGAACATCACTTTGCTCGCCAACCCCACCAAGCTCACTCTCCGCTTCAAGCGTCAGCTCGTTGTCGGCTAGTGGCTGGCCGGCAAGCTGGTCGAATGGGTGGTGCGAAAGGTTGAGCACTCCCGACGGCGGCTGCGATCCGTCCAGCATCACCAGCTGCGTGATTTCGTTGCTCAACTCGGGAAACCGCTTGGCGAAGAACGCGACATCGCGATCGTCGGCAAGCTCACGACGGACGCAGATTTCCGCGTCAATGAGATCCAGAACGCATGCCGGATCGGCAGCCAGAATGGGGAATTCCTTTAGCAGCGACTCGGCAAGGACATCCAGTCCACGCCTGCGACGCTCCATCAAATCCACGCACGCCAGTTCCACCAAGACGCCGCGATCCAATTCTTCCGGCAGCAGCTCTTTGAGCGAGCGACTGGGAAACCGGGCTCGCTGCTCGGAGAGCCAATGAATCCGCTGATCAATGTCAGCGCGTGAAGGAAAATCAGCTCGAGAGGGAAAGGGTGCGTCGCTCAGCTGCCAGCCTTGGGCAATCGAATCGTAAACGCGGTGCCAACGCCGACACTGCTTTCGACTCGGATTTTACCATGATGCGCGTCAATAATCTCCTTGCAGGCCGCAAGTCCCAGCCCTGTGCCCCCCTTGCCGGATTCGTCAGGACCCGACTTGGTGGAGTAAAAGGCATCGAAAATGTGACGCAGCGTCTCAGGCGGCATCCCGCAACCGGAGTCGCGGATGACAAATTCAACGAATTCCGCCTGTTCGCTATTTTGGAGCTGGATCGTCAATTCGCCGCCATCGGGCATTGCCTGACGGGCGTTGATCAGCAGGTTCAGCAACACACGTTGGATTTGGTTGCCGCTCGCGAGCGCCTTGGACGTCCCGGGTTCAAAATGGCAGGTCACGCTGACGCGGTACTTGCTCATTTCCCGTTCCAGCAAGACGAGCGTGTCCTGGATGATCGATGCCAGGTCGGTTGGCTCGAGTGACTCGCTGCGATTGCGAGCCTGCGCGAGGATCGTTCCGGTGATCTTCGCGGCTCGTTCGGACGCCTCCAGAATCTTCGAGAGCGCTTTATCGCGCGACGCGTCGTCTCGATTGCGAATTCCCAACCGTGCGTAATTGATGACGGTCATCAAGACATTGTTGAACTCGTGCGTCGCGGTGCTGGTCAACTCGCCGAGTGCCGCCATGGCTTGTGACTGTTTCAGCTGGGCCTTCAGCATGGCGACGTTTGCTTCGGCTGCCTCCAGCGAATCCACTGGGGCACCTTCGCTGGCCGATCGACGAAAGCTGGCATTGGCGGACGGTTGAGTCGTTGGGGAATTCATGTCTGCGCGAGTCCGATCGTTGAAGGGCGAGTGCGATGCCTGGATGACCTATCGTCGAGGGTCACGATTTTGCTACACCGAACTACTTGGCGAGAGCACAGATTGCCACTACCCCCATCTGCCGTCAGAACCCGCAAAGTTTCCGGAGTCCGAGATGCCTTCCACATCCGACAAACCCCATGTGGCGGAGCGGTTGAAACGGACCGTGAAAGATGCTGAAAAGCGTGGCTTCGAAGTTCGCAAGGTCTTGCTGGATCAAGAAGCCGCGAATTGGTGCCAAATCGGTTCAAGAAAGGTGATCTTCCTGGACCTCGCTGCGGGGGCCTCCGAACAGCTCGAACAACTTTCCGAGATCCTGAACGCCCACGACCGTATTTCACGCGTCGCCTAGCTATCCATCCGCGGTCCGGATCCCGACGGACGGTTACACGTCGCTTGATCAAATGATGACGGCTACAATGCGAGTGGGTCTTTTCAGCATCGTGGAGTCAACGAATGTTCTTTCAGCGAATGGGGATCAATGCGGCCGGCAGCTTTAGCCGGAGAATGGGGATTGGACTCCGCGCCGGTGCCAACTTGCTTCGATTGTTGGAAACGGAATCTCGAGCCGGCTCCGGTCGTCAACAACACGCCCTGACGCAGCTTCTGGAAGCCGTCAAAGAGGGCTATTCCATGTCGGAAGCGATGCAGAGCCAGGGGCGTTTCTTCCCCAGCTTGATGATCTCGCTGACGCGGGTGGGGGAAAGTACGGGAAAACTTGAACGCACGTTTCTGACGCTGGCAGACCATTTTGAAAACCAAGTCCGACTCCGCCGGCAGTTCTTTTCGTCCATCGCTTGGCCTGCGATTCAACTCACCCTTGGACTGGGCGTTATCTCGCTCTTTATCTACCTGCTCGGAATCCTGCGTCCTTCGACGGGAGGTGAGATGACCGACATGTTGGGCTTTGGATTGCGCGGTGGACGTGGTGTGTTGATTTTCTGGGCCTACATCGCATGCGTCCTCGCGATCATCGGATCAATGATCTACGGCTTTCGCAATAACCTCGGCGGTGTACAGAACCTGATTCCGATGTTCTACGCCATTCCAAAACTCGGTCCAGCACTCCAAACCATCACACTGTCACGTTTCACTCGGATCTTGGCGTTGTCACTCGGTGCCGGCCTTGATCCGATTCGTAGCGTAAGACTTAGCTTGGACAGCACTGACAGCGAGTACTATCGCAGTGGTGGCGATGACTTCGAGGTTGCCGTTCGTGATCGAGGCGACACGTTGGCGGGAGGCCTCCGCTCGACCAGCCTTTTCCCCGATCCATTCCTGCACCTCGTCGAAGTTGCAGAGTTGTCAGGAACCGAATCGGAGTCGATCGATCACCTGGCTGCCGAATACGAAGCCCGTGCTGAGATGGCGATGAAAGCGATCTCGGGAGTCGCGACCACCGTCGTTTGGCTTATGACCGCCGGGACACTGATCTTTTTTATCTTCCGTTTGGCGATGGCTATCTTCCAGCCCTACCAGGACGCGTTGGAAATGGCGCGGTAGGATCGAACGAACGGGTCAACTGGGCCACTCGGGAGGACGCTTTTCCACAAACGCTCGCAGTCCTTCCGCGGCCGCGTCGGTGCTGCATACCGTTGCACCAACCACCGCGCCGTTGGCTAATTGGATCAGCAGGTTTTCGCCGATCGTTTCGTTCAGGATTCGCTTGGTTGCTTGCAGTGATTCGCGAGGCGCCGTGCAGCACCGCTTGGCCCACTCATTGGCGGACACCCAGACTTGGTTGGGTTCCACGACTTCGCAGCACATGCCCAACCGGTTCGCTTCGGACGCGTCCATC
>JBCBOO010000250.1:0-10021 GCA_039821235.1 Planctomycetota bacterium | reverse complement strand
CTTCGAGGTTCGGGTAAGTAGCCCGACTGTGCCGAAGTTGAAGTGCGATCAAGCTTTCCATGTCCATCGGAATCACAAAGTTCTCGTTGGGAGTCACTCCCCACTCATCATCCTCGGTGTCATCGGGCATTCGATGAATGTTGCGATTGTTTGGTCGAAAGTATCTTGCGACGGTCAAACGTAACGCCCGACGACCGTATTCGAGTGGCATGATTTCTTGGACCGTGCCTTTCCCGTAGCTCCGCATTCCGACGACGATGCCCCGCTGATTGTCTTGGATTGCGGCCGCCACAATCTCGCTGGCACTGGCAGAATTCTGATCAATCAGGATGGCGATCGGAATCTTGGAATCGACCAGCGTGGCAGGTGTCGCTTCGAAAAGATCCTCGATCTCTCCGCTGCGATCTCGGGTGGACACGATCGTCCCGGACGGCAAGAGCATGTCGCAAATGTCACGAGCCGAGTAAAGCAATCCGCCTCCGTTTCCACGCAAGTCGAGTACTAAGCCTTCAAAGTCATTGTCGAGACGTCGTAATACTGAACCCAACTCCTCGACGGTTTTCTCCGCAAAACTCGCCACGCGGATGTACGCGATGGTCGGATGTTCCTTGAGTCGAAAGACCCATCGATTTTGATCATCACGATGATCTCCAAACACGGATTCCGTCTCGATCGTCGCACGTGGAATCGTCATCGAGACACGTTCGTCTGCCCGTTTGACGACAATCGATACCTCCGTGCCCGGCAGACCCTTGAGTCGATCGATGACCTCGCTGAGTTTCATGCTCGAAACGTCTTCGCCGTCCACTTCAACGATCCGGTCATTAGGCAGCACCCCGGCATTGAGCGCCGGGGATCCGACCAGCGGAGAGAGAATTCGAACCGGTGTATTCGGCTCGGGCTGATTCACCGAAATCCCGATCCCGACAAACTCCTGGTGCATGCTGTCCTGAAACGACTCGTACGCATCCACCGCAAAGTAGCTCGTGTGTTCGTCGAGCTCGCCGACGATTCCATTCATCGCGGCATTCAAGAGGTCGGTGCGTTCCACCGGCAACACGTAATTCTGTTCGATCAAGTCGATCGCTTCACCGATGATCGAAGCGCTGCGATTTTTCCGGTACGTCGTGTGACAAAGCACACTGGTCACGATCGCGAAAAATATGACGTTGAAATTACGTGGCGGCATGGCAGGCGGCAGAACCGAAGATCGGGCGAAACACGGTGAAACTCCGATCCCATTCTATCGCAGGATACAGAGGACGCCACTAAACGCCGTTCAAGAAAGGAATCGGGATCAGCACGGCGTGCTGCTGGACCCAAGTCTGCAGGCCGTCCCAACTGGTGTACTGCGACAGCGAGACGAATGCCAAGTACACGCCGACCACGGCCGGAATCGTCAACCTCGCGGTCCAGCGAGAAAACCCGCTCCACAAACCGCTCGGCTTGAGGTCTTCGGATGCGAGCCACTTCCGCCTTGCTCGCCGCATCGCGAGACCGAAACCGAGCCGACTTGGCAAGATGAACGCGACAAAAACAAGCGTCGGCAACCAAACGACCTCGCGCGGTGTAGCTTCGATCTTTAACAAATACAGCGGGATCGGGAACAACATCAGCCCGGCAATCATCGCAAACAGCCACGCCCAGGGCGCGAAGCAGAAGAGTCGCCGAACCTTTCGCACTTCGAATAACGCACGCAATCGGTTCTCGGCGGCAAAATGCGTTTGCAGCATCGGAAGGTACATCAAAGCCACGCCCAAGCAAAACAGCGCGCTCGCTCCCACAAATCCCGCGACACCCGTTTTGCCGTTTCGAGTCGCAGCGATGATCACCATCGCCGGTAGGAGCCACACCAAGGATCCGATCAGCCCTCGCAGGCCGAGCCAAAAGAACCGTGGCAGTTCCAGCGATACGGTGAAATCCCAAAGTCGGTCGGGCAGATCCGCGTAGGTGCTCGGACGCCAAGCCGAACGGACCAAACGCAGGGGCTGCGGCCAAACGAAATGCCAGAATCGGCCACCACGAGCAAGCGCCCACGCAAGATAGAAGACCCCGATCGCAGCGGCGACGAACGAGCCCACTCGGAGCAGGGCGGCTTGACTGGATCCGGGCGTGATCAGCGTCGCAACGCTTTCCCAGTGCGCCAAAAGCTGAACGGGCAGTGCCAGCAGAAAAACCGCAGTCGCAACCAGGCCGATCTTTCCCGCCGCGCGAAAATGTGGCAGCGAGTGTCTCAGTTTCTCCCCGTTAGCGAGTCGTCCAGCGACGTCCAACAAGTAGCCAAAGGCGAGCAATTGCAACACGGGAATTGCAGCCAGCACCGCCAAGCAAACCACTAGCGAGACGAGATTAAAGCAACCAGCGATGAAACCGCAAACACCACCGATCAATCGCCTCATCAACCCTTTCGGCGGTGCGGCCGTAACCGGTTCGTCGCCAATGAGCTGGTGATCCGATTGAACGATCTGCTCTGACGGGGGAGGGAGCGTTGCAACCTCTTCGCCAGCGCTCGCGACGAGGATTTCGCTTGGTTCATCGAGGCGGATGTGCATCGGTTTTCTCAAATCGTTTCGAAACGTGGTCTCCGATTTTCAGTGTTGGGCATCATCGAAAACGCACAGTTCGTCGGTCATTCGGTTCGCTCGACGTCGTCTTGGCAAGTTTTAAAAAAGAATCCTTCAAGTTTTACTTCACTCGCACGAATCGGAAAAAGGCGCTTTCGTTGTGACGGCAACTCAGTCGGCTGCTGACCCGAATGGTTGTCTTAAAGACGCGACCAAGGCCCTATTGTCCCGCTTCGGACCGCCAGTTGTGGGGGTGATTGTTAAGGTTGGTAAACCTTGCGGCATCCGACCTGAGCCATCAAGGGATCGTCCTGGTTGTTCCGATTGAGTCTCTCGTGCCGGACACTCCGGCATCGGTCGCCCGCCATGTCCATCCCGCAGGACGTTGACGGGCAACAGCCTACGCGTCCAGTTTGCTCTTCGGGTACGGGGACCTATGAGACCACCGATCCAATTCTCCCCGGCCACCAGCCGCTCTTCGGATGGCAATTCCAGTCCTCCGCGAGAACACGGCTCCAGCCAGCGTCGATTCCCCACGTCCCAGTGGCGTCGACGACTGCTTCAGGTCGGCTTGGCTCTATCCCTCACTTCCGCTTTGCCAGCGACGTTTGCTTTCGCCCAAGAAAGCGTGGCAACCGGAAGCCTTGAAGGAAACGCCCTCGCTTCCTTCGAGCCTGCTCGCGTTGCCCGAGTCACCGACTCAAGACGCGAGACCCCGACCGTGCTGGCGATCCGACGTGCCAGTCCGTCGGTCGTCAACTTGCACGGTCAAAAGACAGTGCCGAACACGGCTGCCGGAATGGCCGGTGCCGATTCGGGCAGCTTTCGTCAGGTCAATGGCATGGGCACCGGGATCATCATTGATCCCAGTGGCTATGTGATCACGAACTATCACGTCGTCGAAGATGTCGACAATATACGCGTCACGTTGCACGACGGCACAGTGACAACAGCCGAGCTCATTGCCGCTCGGCCACGCAATGACCTGGCGCTGGTGAAAGTGCGCACGTCGCGCTCCCTGCCGACCGTTCCCCGGGGAACCAGCAGCGATCTCATGATCGGTGAACAGGTCATCGCCATTGGTAATGCGTACGGATACCTGCACACCTGCACGCAGGGCATCATCAGCGCGTTGCATCGTGACGTCCCCGTCAATGATACGCAGGACTACCGCGATCTGATTCAGACCAGTGCCGGAATCAATCCGGGTAATTCCGGTGGTCCGCTGTTGAACATCGATGGCGAAATGATCGGCGTCAACGTGGCTGTCCGAGTCGGCGCCCAGCAAATTGCTTTCGCAATCCCGATCGATCAAGTCATCGATATCGTCACGTCGATGATCGACGAGCACAACGACAACCGCCTGCAAACCGGTTTGCGAACCAGCGGCGGACCTCGCGATGGAGACGGAGTTACGATCTCCCATGTCACCGCCAGCAGCCCAGCCGCACGGGAAGGCCTGAAGCCGGGAGACCGCGTGGTCCGCGTTGGTTCGCGTTCGGTCAACGACCGACTGGACTTCAGTCTCGCGTTGATGCGAGTTGCCCCGGGAACGCGATTGCCTCTGGTGGTGGAACGCGACGGCGAAGCGATGGAGCTTGCCATGACGACCATGGATGCCAATACCGTTTTGGCGGGCAGCGATCCGGTCGACGCCGCCTGGGCCGTGGTCGGCGTCCGTGTTCGTCCCGTGTCCGCGTCGGTGATGAATCGACTCAACCAACGGATGGGAACGCCCTACAACGGCGGCCTTTTGATCACGTCCGTTCGGAAGGGTTCCGCCGCGGCCCGGCAACAAATTCAAGTGGGCGATGTCTTGCTGGGAATCCATGGGTGGCAGACCGCCAGCCTGAACGACCTAGCTGGAATTTTGGAGCACCCGGAGATCCAAAAAGGACCACGGGCAAAGTTCTACATCGTTCGGCAAGACTCCGGCGACACCCAAACTTTCTTTGGGCACTTACAACTCGCGGCACGAACGAGGTCTTCACGGCGTTAGCCGTCTCAGGGGCCAGTCGATGTGGGTCGTGACATCGCCGGCTGGAACGCGAGTGTTCCCAGCACGCCACCCCCAGGCCTTGTTGCGTTGGGTGACGTTTGGCTTCCGAGCGTCGCTCGCGGCCGACCCGTTCACGTCCGTCCCGGAGTAAGCTCCCACACCTCATTCGTGAGGGAGCTTACTGACCCAGCCGGGACGGTCGTGTTCCCTAAAGCGGCACTGCTTCGTGTTGGCGCCTCAGCGCTATTGGGTGACTGCATCGGTGACCCAGCCGGCGACAACCGAACCGTCCACCGGCTATACTGCCGGCATGGATGGTCACCTCTTCTTTCGCCGCCGGATTGCCCTCGCACTCTTCAGTGCAACGATTTTGGCGCATGCGTGGAGTCCTCTCGTTGTCGACCGCCGCGTCAACGCGCAAGACGTTATCGATCGAGTCACTTCCGTCGCGCCGACAATCGACATGGAACCTGCGGAGGCATCGGCCGAACAAGCCGTGATTCGCTTCCAGACCCATGCGAACCAACCCACACCCAGCGAGTGGCAGGTCGACGGCTGGGACAATTACACACGTTTATGGAACGAGCTAGCGCTGGATCCTGAGAATCGTTCGATACGACAGTACCTTGGACTGCCGATCGGTGACGCGCGTGATGAGAGCACCTCGATTCGGGTAAGCCGTGGACGCTCCGCGCCACGCTGGCTCGGATGGCGTTCTGGAACGTACGCGCAAGTCGAAACCCCTCATTTGCAGATTTTCTCGCACGCGTCTCGTGAACAAACACTTGAGGTCGCCGAAGACCTCGAGTTCGTCTTTTGGGTGTGGTCGCAGACGTTTTTTCCGCTTTGGGAATCACGTGAACAAGTCGCCAAGCAACTCGAAGGTTTTTCGGCGGACGAATCCATCGCCGATCAGCTCAAAGAACACCCGATGCGGATGAGCAGTCGTCGCAAGTTACGAGTCGTCTTGCTCCGTGATGCAAACGACTATGCCGCGACATTGGGGGCGGCTATTCCGGGAATCGAACAATCAACCGGCTTCTACGCCGACGAACGACGAACCTCGTTCTTTTACCCCAGCCGATCGCAGGACGCGGTCGCGTCGCGAAGACACGAGTTGGTTCACCAGTTGTTTCGTGAGTGCACGCGTTCGAACCTCGGTGAAGAAATGCCTGGCGAATCCAACGACTTTTGGTTGGTGGAAGGAATCGCCGGCTACTTCGAATCCCTTTCCATTCGCCGCGGCGTCGCGACACTCGGTGGTTGGGATAGTCCACGACTACAGTTCGCCCGTCATCGCGTTTTTCGTCGCGAGCAGATTGTCGCCCTCGACGAATTGCGCGGCGACGGACGACTCAGCGCCCAGCGGCGCGGTGACCTCGCCACCTTTTATGCCTTTGCCATCGCTTACACACACGCACTCATCGATGGCGAATCACTCGGGGGGCGGCGCTGGATCATGCAGACGTTGGCGGATCTTTATCAGGTTCGTCTGAGCGTTCCAGACGCCACGTTGCCGGAGTCCGTGGAACGTTCACTGATCGACTTTTTGCGGGTCGACGACACCGTGCTGGAGAACAATCCGCCTTCGAGGACGATTCGCGAGCTCTGTTTGGCAAAGTGTAGGGTGACCGGCCAAGGACTTTCCTCACTTCCGGAGTCCACCGCGCTGACGTGGTTAGATGTCACTCAGTTACCGATCACAGTTCAAGACCTCAAGCGTCTTCTGCCCAGACCCAACGAACTCCAGCAGCTTTCCGTTGAAGCGACCCGGGTGGATGACCAGTTGGCGTCGTGGCTTCAGTCTGCCGCACAGCTCAACGAATTGGACCTCAGTGGCCTCGGTGTGACCGATCGATTGACACCAAGCCTGGCTCCACTTCGGAAATTGGAAACACTGTGGATGACGCAGACTCAGATCACTGATCAATCCGTCTCGACGTTCGACAACCTGAAATCTCTCGAGTTCTTGGACGTTCAGGGAACACGGGTCACCGACGCGGCAATCAATCAGTTGCGTTCAAAGCGACCCGGGATCAAGGTCAACGGGCGTTAAGAAATCTCGAAGAAGGGACATCAACGCGAACTTCATTGATCCCCGTTGCCAGTGCATTCAATTACCCACGGTTCCGATGGTCGATGAGCTTTCCGCGTTTCTTCCGTGTCCGACAATCACTCCGCTCGCACGCGTTGCCGTCGGTGCGGCAAACCTTGCTCGAACAGTTGCTTCATCACCCCGCGTCGAATTCGATTGCTGCGGGTGACCGAGTTGCGATCGCGGTGGGCAGTCGCGGGATCGGTGGGCTTCCCGAAGTCGTAACAACTGTCGTCCAGTGGCTGAAAAGTCTCCACGCGGAACCGTTTCTCGTGCCGGCGATGGGCAGCCATGGTTCCGCTAACGCGGCCGGTCAACGTGACGTGCTGCAGCGTCTTGGAATCGACGAAAACAGGATGGGATGCCAGATCCTGAGTTCCACCGAGACCATCGTCCTGGGCACGTTCGCGGGTGGACGTCCCATTCACTTTGATGCGACCGCCGCAGCAGCGGATCATGTCATCCCGATCAATCGGGTGAAACTGCACACGCGATTGATCGGACCGATCCAAAGCGGCCTGTGCAAGATGTTGATGATCGGTCTTGGCAATCACAAAGGGGCCAAGACCTACCATCCCATCTTTCGAGAGGTTGACTATCGATTTGAGGCACTCGCAGCGCAAGTCATTCCACAAATCCTTGCCAAAGCCCCGATCCGATTTGGGATCGCCCTGGTGGAAGACGCGTTCGAACAACTCGGGTGCGCCGAGGTTGTCAATGCTCTCGCAATTCCAGCCCGAGACGAGGCGCTGTTGGATCTGTCACGTCAATGGATGGCTCGGCTACCGATCCAACGTGCCGAACTAATGATCGTCGATCAAATCGGGAAAGAGATCAGTGGGACCGGGATGGACACCAACATCGTCGGGAGGAAATGGCACGACAAGCTCGCGGGCGAAACCGAATGGCCCAAGATCGATGAGATCTACGTACGATCGCTCTCGCCGCCGAGCGCTGGTAACGCAAACGGAATCGGCATTGCCGAATACACGACACGCTCCGTCGCCGATGCCATGGACCCGATCAAGACTCGCATCAACAGCATTACGGCATCTCATCCGACCAGCGGAGCCTTGCCGGTCTGGTTCGAAAACGACGTCGAAGCTCTCCAAGCAATCCTTCAGCAGCGTCCCGGCAACTTGAAGGAAAAGCCTTGGATTCGAATACAAGACACCTTGCGACTGAGCGAGATCGAGTGCAGCGAAGTGTTCTTTGACGCGATGAAAAGCAACTTGGATTTGACCATTCTGTCAGAGCCTGCCGAACTCGTCTTTGACGCGAACGACAACCTAGCTTCCTTGCGCGGCCAGCAACAATGATCAACGCAACCCAACTAAACGGGCGCGGGAATCGCTCGCGCAACTTGATCGGGATGATCGGTGAAGATGCCTTGAACCCCCGCCTCGACCAACGCCGTGACGGCATCACCGACGCTTTCGCAGTTTGCCGGTAGTGCATCTGCCCGAAGTGTCCACGGGTGAATGTCCAATCCGACTCGCCGAGCATCCGCGATGAAAGCTCTCGTTTCAACCTCTCCTTTTGTGCTCCACTTCAAGACCAAGTCCATCGCGGGTCCGATGCCGTCGGCGACGCGGGCCGTTTCCGTCAGCCCCTCCATGGATCTCAAACGCTGGTAGTCGGTTCCCGACGCTTCGTCATGTCCATGGCCGATCAACTGAACTAAGCGTCCGCCGTACCCCAGTTCGTTTCGGATGCGGCGGACTTCGAACTCGTCGAAGCACTGAAGAAAACAGCCGGACTGTTTGTCTCGATAACCGAATCGATTGAGCACACCGATCACAATCCTCGAAAGATCACATCCGTTCTCGCGGTGCCAAGCGGGCTGTTTTATTTCCGGGTAGATACCGGCGTCGCGTCCGGTCGTTCGATTCAACGACTGAATGAAACGGATTTCTTCTTCGAGCGATGGGATGCGCAAGCCGCAGGGTCCCGAATTGCATCGGGTTGTAAAGACGGGCTTGCCACTGCGAAAATCGAATCGCTCCAAAACCTCAAGCGTCCTCAACTCGGCGAGATCAAAATCGATGACGTAGTAGCGACCGTCGGAACGCTTCCGGTCCGGGAACCGTTTCGCCACATCCGTCACGGTGTCCAGATGGATGTCGTGCAAGACCACCGCATGATGGTCACGTGTTGCGACCACGTCTTGCTCGAGAAAATCGGCGCCCATTGCATGAGCCATCCCCTTTGCCAACAACGTGTGCTCCGGGACATAACCACTGGCACCGCGGTGGGCAATCACGGCAAAGTCACGATTCAACGATGACATCGGCTAGAGCCTCTCTTAAGGGATCGTCTTCGGGGCCACAGAAGCCCCAGTGCAAGTGCTTTCGCCATCCTTCCGCATACTGGAAGCGACCGCTCATCAAACCCGTTTCCGCATTCACGTCGCGCATCGTCAACAGGTAGCTGTCCATGCCTTGGCTTTTGTCCAACCACTCTTTTTGGCTGGCATGGCACGCGAGTAATTCTGTTTTTTCATCCACGAGATCCGTCGTGTCGACATAGAAGTGCGGCTTGACGATGTCTCCCAGCGGCGTTCGATTGCCAACCGGCTGACAGTGGTAGACCGTCAACGGATCGTAATAGGGCTCAACGGGCGGATCACTGATCAAGTTGGGCATGCCGTGCGAAAAGGCCGCGCTCACCGCCAGTCGGCACGCGACTTCGTGATCTTCCATGTAGTCTTGGGGCGGTTGCGCCAACAAAATCGTCGGCTTGGCCTTGCGGACGATCGCCGTCACTTTGGCCAGATTCTCGAACGAGTAACTGGCTTCCATGTCCGGGTAAATCGGGTCGTAGAACGTCGCGTTGAGTCGTTCGCAAGCTTTCTTGGATTCTGCAAGTCGGACCGCCGCGCATTCTTGCGGACCGAGCGTCGTGCTCCCCTTCGAACCATCACAGAGATTGACGTAGTGCAAGTCCCAACCACGTCGGGCAAGCTGCATCATTGTCCCCGCCATCGTGTATTCGATGTCATCGGGATGCGCGGCTATCGCGAGAACGGAAGGCATTCAATCACCAAAAAGTTCCGGGAGTGCTCGATCAAACTGCCCGCGTGTGATCACCGTCGGAATGCCCGCCGACCGCGCACGTTCCAATCGGTCGACTTGGACATGGGGTCCATAAGCCAACACGCGAGCGTCCGGACAAACCTGCTCACACTGGGACATCAGCCCCTCGACGACGCCGGCACGCGTGGCCAAGTCGACGATGACCCAGGCAATCGCCTCGGGTTCGGCTGGCAATTTACCCGCAAGCGAAAACCGCAAGTCGGCGGCCTCCGCGGCGCCTTTGACGCGTGAGGCAAAGAGCAGGTCACCGGACAACCCTGCTCACACT
>JBCBOO010000024.1:0-39071 GCA_039821235.1 Planctomycetota bacterium | reverse complement strand
CGGTTCCACGGTCGACTGAGCAATGCGTGTGAGGCTCAACCAGAAAGGAGCTGGAGCGAAGCGTCAGTAGGGGACTTCGATGGCGTCACAGAGGAATCGCATCAGCGGCTTTGCCTGCTTGATGCGTGTGACGATCAGCTCCGGGAAATCTGCCGACAGCACGTCCTTGCGTTTCAGGGCACTGATGGCGATGAAATCCTTCCGCCGCAAGTCTTCGATTTGCGGGTGATCGGCCGGATAGTCTCGCGGCGCCTTTTTCAGGCTTTCACCGACCAGTTCGAAGTGTTCTTGAAAGGCTCGCTGATCTCGAGCGCGTTTCCAAGCCTTCGGGTCTTCATCGATGGAGGCACGAATCGCGGCGAGCACCGAAGACTCGGGACGCCAGCAGCCGGCGCCGACAAAACACTCGTCGGGATCCAAGTGAATGTAGACTCCCGGCGCATGAACGTCTTTACCCGCCTGATGACGAAAGTTGATACCGACGTTGGTTTTATAGGGGTCTTTGTTCTTGCCAAAACGGGTGTCTCGATAAACTCGCATCAAGGAACCGTTGTGAGACTTTGGTACAACGTTCAACATCGGTGCGGATCGTGCGAGTGGCTTGACCAATCCCTCGATCAGTTCCACCGCCGGGTCACGAACGAAACGTTCGTAGTCGGATTTTCGTTCGGCAAACCAATCCCGATCGTTGTTGTCTCGTAGCTCTTCCAAGAACGTGAAGAGCTTTTTCGTGAGGATCGCGTTTGGCATCGTGAGAGAAGGCTATTCGTTGGAAGTCGCTTGATCGCCCCGCTGGACGATTCGAGCTGGCGAGCGTACGGGTGCTCGGCTTCGATTCGCGACATTCCCGATGACCGTTTTGAATTCGGCCTTCGTTTGCGGATCGACCTGTTCCATTTGATCGACCAGTTCGCGAAGGCCTTCCGGATTGGTCTGGCATGCCGCTGAGATTTGGCCGATAAACTTGGCCGTCTCTACGAAGTTATGGTCCGCCGACTTTCCGATCAAGCCTCCGAGCGATCGCGCGACCAAGTCTGCTCCCAAACTTTCAAATTTGACGTAGCAATCGAGGGATCCGACGACCGTGACTGAGCCGTCCGCGGCCGTTGCGTAGCTACTCTTGAGAACGAAAACGCCTTTCCCGACAACCGGCTTTTGAACAAACTTGCCGTCGTACTTGCCTTCGGCGACAAAGATGTGCAGATTTTGGTCGCCGTAAATCAGGTCCACCAGGCAACTGGTTCCGCTGCCGTCGACGGCTTCGAATTGATAGGGACCCGTTCGCTTCGTTTGGACCTTGGTGATTCCCATCAAGTCCCAGATGCCGATGATCGTGTCGGGTTTCCGCGCGAGGAAAAGAAAGAGCTCCGGGTCACAGTTAATTGCTTGCGTTGGCAAACGACGGACGAGCGTCGGCCGATCGGTAATGCTCTTGAGTCGCCGTTGGGCTTGAATCGTCAGACGATTCATCGGCAGGTCAGCCAGTGACGAGTCCGAGTCGTCTCGCTCGTCCTTCTTGGGCTTTAGCAATCCGCCGAAATCAAGCAGCCCTCGGCGTGGCGCATTTGCTTTTTCATCTTCCCGTTCGTTTGAACGGTATCGCGACTTGCCGCCCGGACCTCCGGCAAGGGCCCGCGAGCAAACGCTCAGCCCCGCGCGATCGGCCGCACCGCTGGCAACCACCAGCAACGTGGCAACGAAAATGAGTCCGGTCGTTTTGGTCACCCAAGTTTCCTGTTTGTTCAGTTCACCGGACACTCGACCGAGTTGAAGCCACAGTCACTCTTCTGATTCGGCGCACATCGCGCGACAAGTTGAGCGAAAACCGAATCGTGGCCCCTGCGGGTGTGCGGTCCAGCTCCTGTTGTCTTCAACGGGGCGATTTCCAACGAGAAATTTCGGGAATCGCTCAAGGTTTGGGCGCGGACGCGTTTGTCGGCCCGTCACCTTTGACGAAAGCGGCATGCCGGTTTGATTGGGGAAACGGCCCGCTCGACAGGCTCGGTTGGATCCCGATAATCCGGGCGTCGTTTGACACAGTTTCTCACCTTCACACCTGTCCCGAAATTCCATGGCCAAGAAGACAATCGACCAAGTTGACGTTGCCGGAAAGACCGTCTTGATGCGCGTGGATTTCAACGTGCCGCTGGATGAAAACCAAGGCATCACCGATGACCGACGGATCCGGATGGCGCTTCCGAGCATCAAAAGCGTGATTGATCGAGGCGGCAAGGTGATTTTGATGAGCCACCTGGGGCGACCGAAGGGGGAGCCATCGGACGTGGAGAAGTTCTCGCTCGCACCCGCGGCAACTCGCTTGGGCGAATTGCTCGGTCAACCGGTCGGCTTTGCATCCGACACGGTCGGTGACGATGCAACCGCCAAAGCCGCGGGGCTGGAAGATGGCGGCGTGCTGGTCCTTGAGAACCTTCGTTTTCATGAGGGCGAGAAAGGCGGCGATGCGGACTTTGCCGCCAAGCTCGCCGCCATGGCGGATGCGTACTGCAACGACGCGTTCGGAACGTGCCACCGCAAAGATGCCTCAATGGTCGCCGTTCCTGAAGCGATGGCTGGCAAGCCGCGCGTGGTCGGTCACTTGGTGGCGAAGGAGATTCAATACTTGAGTGATGCCATCGGCAGTCCGCAGCGGCCGTTCGTTGCCATCCTCGGCGGTGCGAAAGTCAGTGACAAGATCAACGTCATCAACAACTTGCTTGGCATCTGCGA
Source organism: Planctomycetota bacterium (assembly GCA_039821235.1). Lineage (GTDB taxonomy): Bacteria > Planctomycetota > Planctomycetia > Pirellulales > Pirellulaceae > Stieleria. The sequence goes on along the minus strand of JBCBOO010000024.1, from coordinate 36,344 downwards.
CTCCGTGTTGATCGGCGGGGCGATGGCCTACACGTTTTCGCTGGCACAAGGCGGAGAGGTCGGCGAGAGTTTGGTGGAGAAGGACAAAGTGGAATTAGCCAAAGAGTTGATCGCCAAGGGTGGCGACAAGCTAGTGCTGCCGGTCGATACGCATTGCGGCGATGACTTCGGAGACCCCCAAGGCTGCAACAAGCAGGTCGTTGCCGCGGGAGAAATTCAACCCGGATTCGAAGGCATGGACATCGGTCCGGCGACCAGCGAAAAGTACGCGGAGATCCTCAAGTCTGCCAAGACCATCGTCTGGAATGGTCCGATGGGTGTTTTTGAGAAACCGCCATTCGATGCCGGAACGGCAGCGGTCGCACAAGCGGTTGCTGGCAGTGATTCGATCAGCATCATTGGTGGGGGCGACAGCGCCGCGGCCGTCGACCAGTTGGGCTTTGCCGACAAAGTGAGTCACGTCAGCACCGGCGGCGGAGCGAGCTTGGCCATGTTGGAAGGCAAGGCGTTTGCCGCCGTCGACTTGCTCGACGAGGCTTAAGTCGACGGCCCGTCAGGTCTTTGTCGACTGCCCGTCGAGTCCAAACAGGCTGTTGATTTCGTAACCCGTGCGTCGCCGTTTCAATGCTCCGTGCACCGGCTTAGCGACGCGAAGTGGAGCGTTTCCAGTACTGGTAGCCGGGAACGAAAAAGCAGAGTGCGGAGACGATGCCGAAGACGAAGTGTCCCCATCGCGGTGCAATGGCCATCACGATGGACGTGGCGAAGAGTGCGATGGCTTGGAAATAGAAAACGCCTGTCAGCATTCCGGCTTTCACGACAAAGACACTCGCACAGATCACCCCCAGCAGCGGTGAAAGCTCTAGCACCTGCAGCCCCAGCCACCATTCGATCGGGAACAGCATCCCAATCGAAACCATGCTCGCGCCCCAGACATGCGCAATCTGTCGTTCGATGAAAGTGACGGGGCCGAGTCGCTGTCGGAGCTTCCAAAAGACGGCTGCCCAGGCGCCGAGCCCCACCGTCCAGAGTCCCATGTATACGAAGCGATTCGTGATGCCGACAAACTCGAATTGCCAAGTCAGAAAGCACGCGACCAATAACACCAGCGAGTGCCACATCCATAGCATGCCCCATTTTTCCAAAACGGCGGCGTGGTGAGTCTCGCGGAAAATCCTGGCCAGCACTTGTGCGAATCGTCCGCTTCGCGCCGAGACGACTTCGTCGGACAAGAACGCATCCAGGTCGTCGGCGAGAGCACCTGCCGAGGCATAACGCAGGTCGATTGGTTTTTGCAAACAGCGAACGACGATCATTTCCAAGTCACGGTCCAAGCTGGGCCGCAGTGCCCTCGGCGGACTCGGGTCCTGTTCGATCACCAGCATGACCATTTCGACGGGCGTTTCTGCGACGAAAGGCGCCCGTCCGGTGAGTGTGAAGTACAGCATGGCACCCAGCGAATAAATGTCGGTCGCCGGCCCCAGCAATTCTCTGCGACCTCCGGCCTGTTCAGGTGACATGTAGGACGGCGTTCCGACCAGCATCCCGCTTCGAGTCAGGCTGACATCGGTCTTGAATTCTTTAGCAAGTCCGAAGTCCGTGATGAGAGCTTGGCCCTGTTGGTTGAGCATGATGTTGCTCGGCTTGAGGTCGCGGTGAACGAACCCCTGTTCGTGGGCGAATTCAACGGCGCGTGCGACCTGCGAAAGAATCTCGGCGGCTTCGCGTTGCGGCAGCGGTCCTCGGGCGGTGCGTTCGGCAAGCGTTTCGCCTTCGACATACTGCATGCTGAAAAAGGGCCGCCCGTCGAAGTCGCCGACTTCATACACGGGCACGATGCCGGGATGTTCCAACCGCGCCGTGGCGGCTGCTTCGGCAAGGAAACGTTGTAAGTCGGCATCGCTGGCGAGTCGTCCACGCAAGATCATCTTGACGGCAACTTCGCGATCCAAGCTGATTTGACGCGATCGAAAGACGACGCCCATCCCGCCACGTCCCACTTCTTCGATCAGCTCATAGTCGCCGACCGTGGTGGGCAGTTTCAGCCGTTTCCAGCGTCGCAGGTCAGCCGGTGGGGCTCCGCCGTTGGTATCCATCAACTCGCCGGCGTCGGTTTGACCCATCGGTTCACCGGGACGCTGTTCACTGGACGCACCGGCGGTATCGGTCACCAGCACGGCTCCATACAACTTGCGGAGTTCGCCCGACAAGTCTTCGTTATCGCGGCAGACTTGATCGAAATCGAGTGGTTCACCGCGGCAAATGGCGTCGGTGAGTTCGGAGAGCAAGTTTGCCAGCCGCTGTTCATCGGCGACAGAAAGACCGCTCACACCGTTGTCTCACTTCCACTGGAGGAGTCCTCGTCTTCCGCCTCAAGCATTTCGCGGAGTCGGCGGACAGCTCGAAGATAACGCATACTCGCGGCCGGGGGATTGAGCCCCAGGACCTCGGCGATTTCTAAATTCGACAGGTGCTCGTAGTGCCGCATCAGAATGATCTCGCGATCTTGGTCATTCATCTGCTCGATCGCTTGTTCAACTTTCTCAGCGATCTCGCGCTGCGTTGCTGCGGCAGCGGGTGTGAGAGCCGGATCACACAACTGAATGGCGAGTTCGAGAGTGGACTGATCGGGTCCCGCCGGAGCAGCCATGGGTTGCTCGCGGTCCATATTCCGTTTCGCACTCACCCGGTGTCGACGGTAGGTATCGATAATTCGATCCCAGGCGATCTGACGCAGCCACAGATGGAAGGCCATCGATGGATCAGAAAGGTACTTGTCCAGCCGCCCGCTGGCTTCGATCATGACATCCTGGACGACGTCACTGACGTCAACACGGCGCTGGACTTTGCGGTCCAAACGGAGTTCCACGAGTCGACGGATCGGCGCACGATGCTTCTCCAACAAGCGATTGATGGCGTCATCATCGCCACCCTTTGCCGCTGAAAGCAAGTCTTCCGTCTGTTCATCCCGCGCCCAAATCGACTTCGACATACCGTCCTCCTTTTCAGTATACGATGAGAGTCAATCGACGGCATGCAGAGCCAGGTTCTTGAATCGGACGACCATCGGTTCGCCGCGATGCAATTGCAACGCAATGACGCCTTTCGAAGATGACTTTTCGCTTTGCTCATCAATCACTTCGACGGTGAGCGTTTCGTTAATGAAATGCTGGATACGATTGCCTTTGGCAACGATTCGATAGTCATTCCACTGTCCCGGATGAATGGCGTTGCCAAGTTTCTTGGCATCTCCGAAGCGTTTGACGCTTTTCTCGCCCGCTTCATTGATCGTGACCTTCTGTCCTCGCTGCGCCAAAATGCCTCGCCCTTTTTCTTCGTAGAGAATCCCGGCGAATCGATTCCCGAAGTCGATATCCGCTTGGTAGCCGCCGACGACAAATTCGTCGCGATCGAGCACTTTGCTGCGATACTGAATGCCCGAGTTGGTGTTTTCGATCTTGAATTGGCAGGTCAATTCAAAGTCGGCGGGTTCGCTAGCGGTGTAGATCAAGAACGTGTTCTTGTCCAATGGAGCATCGGCCGTCGTGCGTCCAACAATTTGGCCGTCTTCGGCCGACCACAAGTCTTCGCGGCCCATCCAGCCGCTCAGGTCTTTCCCATTGAACATGGAAACGGAATCGGAGGTCGAGGCAGTTTGCTGAGCCGAAGACGCGGAGCTGAGGATGACCGAAACAAGGGTTGTCAGAACAATGAATCGCGGCGCAGTGAATCGCGGCATGGGAGGAATCACCTGGATCGTGGGGAGGGGGTTCGCGAGTAGGATTTGCCGCCGAAGGATGCGGCCACCCGTCAGCTTAACTCAATCCCGGCGAGAGGGGGTGATCGTACCGCGCCCCTTCGCTCCCGTTTCCATCGTATCGGCCCGCTAACGAACTCGAGTCTGGTCGAGATCGCGGAGCAGGAGCCCCACTGATCAGGAGCCCTGCTCTTGGCTGTAGAGGAATTCGACGTTGGTCAGCCAAACCTGTTCGCGGAGGCCGTTGGTGTGGACCATCGAATTGTTGCGAATCCGACAAACAACCCGAGGCGCGAGGCCTTCGTTCAAGGAGATAATGGCGCGTTCGAAGTCCGCCTTCTGTGAGCTCAGGTAGGCCAGGCCACCTTGGCTGATATCCCGAGTGATCGCAAAGAACGCATCGCCACGTTCATTCAGTTGATCGTCGAGTGGCTGAACATTGATTTCCAATGTCCGCGGAAGACGACGTTTTCGACGCCGCTCGAGTCCCACATACTCGCGGGTGCCGGATTGCAGCGGGTCGTTCGTTTCGTAGTAGTCCTGCGAATCGTTAGCGCCCTCCAAACGTCGCCCCGGCATGACCGGGTCGGTCCCGGCAGGCGTGTGGTGACCGTTTTCCGGCACGAAAGTCCCGTTGCCCGATTCTGGTAGGTGTTCGATCGAATTCATAGATGCCGCTCGCACCGACTGTTTGGAATATGCAGACGAGAACACTCGCCTTGTCTGCCCCGTTTGCCCACTCAGGCGTGTGTTGAACGGAGAAACCGCTACGTTCAACATCCTTCACGCGAGTCCGCAATACTGACTGCGGAACTCTATGTCGAAAAACTCACGGAAGCCAACCTGATTGGTTGATTGGCGATGACAAAGAACTTGGTCATTTGTTGCGACGGGACGGGCAATCAATTTGAGGTCGATCAAACCAATGTGCTCAAACTGCACTCGGCATTGGTGATCGATAGCGAGCACGGACAAGAAGCTTATTACGCGCCAGGTGTGGGTACGTTCAGTCCAAAGATGGCGCTGACTCGCCCGGGCGCTGCGTTCTCAAAACTGCTCGGCCTCTCGCTGGGATATGGATATCGTCAGACCATCGCCAATGCCTACCGGTTCCTGATGAATCATTATGAGCCGGGTGACCGAATCTTTCTCTTTGGGTTCAGCCGGGGTGCCTATGCGATCCGAATCATCGCCGCCATGATTCACGGCGTGGGCATCCTCTGCCGAGGCAACCATCAACTGATACCGTACGCCCTGGCCGAATTGGAATTGAGGAAAGGACGACAGCTGGACTTTCAAAGCTTGGGTCGATTTCGAAAACAGTTCAGCCGCCGTCTTCCGGAGAAGCCTGATGTGTTCCTGGGAGCTTGGGATACCGTGTCGTCGATCTCGTGGGCGTATGACTACCTTGCTTACGCATTCACCGCGAGTAATCCATCGCTTCGAGTGGTGCGTCATGCCGTTGCGATTGACGAGTCACGCGCCTTCTTTGCACAAAACCTGTTTCGGCACGGCCCCAAGAGTCGTGACACCGGCGAACGTGCTTTAGAGCAAGACATCAAAGAGGTCTGGTTTGCGGGCTGTCACAGCGACGTGGGCGGGGGCTACCCGGAAAGCGAGAGCGGGCTGTCGAAGCTGGCGCTTGAGTGGATGCTGGTGGAGGCACGTGACGTGGGCGGATTGATCCTCGACGAAACTCGAGTGGCATCGCTGCTTTCCGGTGGGGAGGCGATCGGGCCTGAGGGGACGCGGCACCATTCGCTGCGCGGGGCGTGGCACCTGGCGGAGTGGTTTCCCAAGCAGACCTACGGCGTGCGGTTTCCTCGCCCCCATCTCTACCGCAAGCGACAGATCCTGCGTCGCAATCGCGACGAAAGCGTGCCAGCGAAGGACGCGTTGCCGATCATTCATCAGTCCGCGGTCGAACGTCGGTCGCATTCCGGCCAATCCGGTTGGCCCGAGTATTCGCCTCCGAATTGGCCGGAATCCCACGAAATCGAGCCGTGGAAACGCTTTTAGCCCGTTGATTGCCTGACTTTCGATGGCAGGGCGTTAGCAATCGACTAGACTCAAGAGGAGCGGATTTCCGCCGGGCCACGTCCCAATTCTTCTACCTTCTCCTGATCTGATCGATGAAAGTAAATCTTCCTTCCACGATTGCTCACTGCTTGGCGGGTGTCGGAATCCTACTCGGATCTCTCAGTCTGCCCGCGGATGTCTTTGCGGTGGAGTTGATGTCGTCTACAACCGCTCGTCGTCTCGGATTAGAAGAAGTCTGGCGGCGGCAAATGCGAGTACCGGCAGGTTCCGACTCGATCGTCGACCAACAAGTCGTCGCCCATACAACCAACCCGGAGATCTTCGTTCAGGTGGTCGCCGAAGGGGATTCATCGGAAGTCTTCTTTCGGATTTCAACGGAAACAATGGGTCCCGCCGGCCAGCCAATCGGGAAAGAGGAAGCGGAGCGATTGGCACGTCGTGAAATTCGACGATTAGCACGTCGCGGTAAAAAGCTGAAGATCGAGTCGATTACCGTTCCTCGACTGCGGCTTTACACGGCATCCAATAACGGAACGATTGACTGTCGCGATGCCGAAACGGGAAGGCCGATTTGGATGGCTCATGTCGGCAACGCCGTTCTGAACTACGGCAAGATGGGCATCGGTGAGGAATTCTTGTCGATCACCAATGGCGGGAATCTGGTCAAGATTGACGCGACCAATGGTGAACCCATTCGAACCGTCCGAACAAAACACATGCCGCTTTACGGAGCGATCCATTCCGGCGGGTACAGCCTTGTACCCACCATTCGAAACGGAATCGAAGGCTACCCGCTGCCGGACGTGACGGTCGATCCGTTCATGGAAACCGTTTCCGGTTACGCCCTCGCGCCACCGGTCAAATCGCCCAGCTCGACCAAGGTCGCGTGGGCGACCAGTCGCGGTTTTATCTACATGATGGAATGCTCTGGAAAGCCATCGGTCCAGTTTCGATTGGAAACCAACGGACTGGTCAGCGGCATCGCCGCCGGTGACGGGGATCAGTTTTTCTTTGGCAGCGAAGGCGGCCAGGTTTATTCGCTTCGAGCAACACGTTCGGGCGTTGTGCAGTGGAACCGTCCGTTTGGCGAACCGTTTTATGAAGCACCGTTCCTGATGAACAACACCGTGCTGATCACCTCCGCCTACGGAAATCTACACGCTCTCGATGACGCGACCGGCGAAGAGCGATGGCCGCAGACGGTTTCCAACATCGCCCACATCATGGGTGGTTTCGATGGCAAGATTTTTGTCACCCTGCTCAGTGGCAGCTTTGCCACCATCGACTTTGAGACCGGAAAGGTCATGGATGTCGATAGCAGCCTGCGGCCGATGAAGATGCTCAGCAACCGCGTCAGTGATCGTCTCTATTTCATCAACCCGGTCGGGACGGTTCAGTGCATGCGTCCGATCGGCAAAGAAATCGCGACGGTTCGAAAGGCGACCAAGACGGCTGAAGATTTCGAACAACAGCAGTCGGAGAAACAGGATGCGACCAAGACCCAGCCCGTCAAGCCGGAATTGGATCCATTCGACACGTCGGATCCATTCGGGAAGCCGGGCGAAAACGATCCGTTTGGTGGTGGCGGAGGAGATGACCCCTTCGGCGGCAGCGGTGGTGGTGGCGATCCCTTCGGTGGGGATCCGTTCGGGAACTGATGTCTTCGCTGGCGGAGCTGGGGCGATTCGAAGAAGCGGCTCGCTTGGCCGTCGAACGAGCCATTGGGTTGGCGAAGCAAAGCGGCGACGATCACCGAATTCCGATCGCCGGTGCGGCGGTGCATCAAGATCGAGCCGGAGGCTTGCACATTCTCGCCGAAGGCGTGAACGGTCGAATTCCATCTGAGCCCGGTCTGCCCGGGTATCCGACGGATCATGGCGAGACAGCAGCCATTCGAACCCTTTCGAATGCGAACTCGTTGCCGTGGGACGAAGTCGTTTTTGCAACCACGCTTAGTCCGTGCGCGATGTGCGCACGGTCGCTTGTCGAACTTGCATCGTTCGGCCTTCGCAAGTTCGTGATTGCGGAGTCGAAGTCGTTTGCAGGTCGAAGAGACCTCTTGGAATCGATACCGGGTTCGCAGGTGATTAGGCTGAGTGATCCTCGTGCCATTGAGTTGATGAATCAGTTTGCCAATCGCTACCCATGGGACTGGAACGCAGATGTTGGTGAGATTCCAAGCCGTTCTGGGCTTCGTTTCGACGCTCGCATGCTGAACGAACGAGTCAATGAAGTCGCGTTGCATGCCAGGACTGACGCGGAGACACAGACGTCCTCGGGGATGCTCGCAGCAATCATCAGTGACACTGGTGAGATCATTGCGAAGGCCAACGACCGGCGTTCACAACGCAGCGGGAATCCGACCGAATCGGCTGTCATCCGGGTGATGGGACTCGCAGGTTCCGCCATCAACCTCCGAGAGTGCGTCGTGGTCTGTACCGGCCCCGATGCGAAACCACTAACGCGAGCGGACTTTGGAGAAGCATCACTGGGAGCGTGCGAAGTCTTCCGCCCCCAGCGACTCTGGTTTCAAGTCACGCCCGCCGATGACTTACAGGGTGCCCTCCAAGAAATCGGCCAGTCTTGGCAGAGCGAGTTCGACGCGGAGCACTGAGCAACTGGAGATCAATCACTGACCGGCAGACGGGTTCCGAATCTCACGTTTAAAGAGAACGGTTTCACGGCTCGACTTCTGATGCGGTGTTCGTAATGCTAAGTCAGAGTTTCGAGTTCTATCTCTCATCCATCCAGTCCGTGCGATTTTATGAATGATGAACTACGGTCATTCCATGCTCAAGGCGTGCTCGCGCCCGCACCTCCGCTGACGGATCGCTTACTCGGTGACTTGTCGGAAAAGAACCGAATCGAGTTTGTCGAATCGCCGGAGGCTTGGATTGATTTCTTCAACGTCGCACTCAAAAAATGGGATGACGCCGGGGAACTTCTACCCGAATCCGTGTTGGCAAGCTTTGAGCCGATCTTGCTAGATGCAGTTGTGCGGTTTCGCGACTTTGACGCGCTGTCGACAAAAGCAGGCAAGACGCTTCACAAACGATTGTCGCTGGACAAAGTTCCGAGACCTCCATCTGGGATTGCGGGATTCGACGACGTCGGTGAGCTGATCCTTCCGCTTCTTCAAGCTTGGTTCGGCCTGCAACCACAGTTTGGTCGCCGATTCGATTGCCATCCCGCAGCATCATTGCATCGATTCGTCATTGAGCGTTTGCAAGCGAAGAAACCCGTCACGCTTTTGTCGACACCGACACACAGAAACGGTTGGATCGACCCATTGGTGTGGATCGACCGCATCCTCGACAACGTTGACTCGATCGATGATGTGCATCCGCTGGATTGGGCGTTTAGTCTTCTTCGACTTTCACCTCAAAAACGATGCGCCGCGTGGAAGAAATTCCAGGCAACCGAGGGCTTTCCCAGGCAGATCCAATGCTACGTGCAAACTGCCCTTGATGATGAGTTTGAGCCGGCTGATGTGGAAGGTGATCCGCGAATTCTGTTAGCGGCCATTCGCGGTCGTGATCCCCAACGCATTCTGCCACGGGAGTGGTGCTGGGTTGACGATCTTCGTGGTCCTGATTCAAGGTTTCCTGCCGACTACGTCTGGGTGCTCCCTATCGAGATGGACCCCTGTTACCCCAAACTATCGGTCTCGGTCGTCGATCAGGGCGTTGATGTAGCCGGCGCACGCGAACAGATTGAGGCGACGTATCGCGAAATGCTGACGGAGAAAACAGGAGCGGAAGATGCCCTTGATGAATTGCCGGATGGGGTCTCTGAATTGCTGCTGAGCATTGTGCGCAATATGGCGGAACGGTCAGCGTTCAAGATTCCTGATGACGCTCTACCACCAATCAGTTTGTCGGCAGGTTTAAGCCACGATGGCAGTGAAGACTTGGAGTTCTGGAGCCCAGGCTTGCCCTGGTTTGCGACTTCCATGGCAACGATTCGACCGGGGAACTTGGATTGGCTGTGGATCAAGACGGCACCGGATTTTTTTCAACGCGATTGCAACAAAGATGCCAAGACTGATTTCCCCGAGGCAGTCTTGAGGCCGTTACTACAACCGGACTACCCAGTCTCTCGATCGGCTGCCCGGTTGCTTTGGATGGGTTGGAATAACCGCGCCGTTCGACTTTGTCAGCAGACGATCGAGGTTTCGAAGGCGATCATCGCGACAGATCGTTTCGATGCGAATTTGATCGCGGATGTTTTTCAAGAAGTGTCCCATTGCGATTGGTGGGATTTTAAACGCATCGCCGCGACGATGACGAGGATCAGCGAGTCTTCGCCGGTGGCGATGTGGCGAATGGCTCAAGTCGGCGAACAAGTCCTTGTGTTCACACCCACGACTCAACGTAGCTACCTCTCTTTGGCGCAATTCGTTGCCGAAGCAATTGCTGAGTTGGGGCTTGAGCCATCAGTGGCGTGGCTTGAAAACCTGGCAACATCCAAGAACGCGAAACTCAAAAAGCTTGCCAAGCAGCTCAGCACTGTCACCGCGACAACCACTCCAAGCAAATCCGCCGCGCTGGACTTGCAAGCAAGCATTTGGAATCTCCGTCAAGAACGACTTGACTCTCAGAGTTAGCAGCGGTTCGTACACGACAATCCGATTAACTCAATGAAGACCCGGTCGGGCAGGTCCAGTGGCCGAGCGTGAGTGTGACTCACTGACGGACACCGAGTGTGAGCCAGCCATTTTGGGCGTCGAAGTAGATGGCTCGATAGGTCTGGCCTCGCAGTGCTTCCGCCTGCACGGTTGTTGGGATCGTCAGAGGTTGATCGAGCAGCAGCTTTGGAAACGCGCCGGCAAACCCATTCTTGATCGCGCCTCGCAATCCGGACTCCGCAACGGTCAGCCGTTTGCGACCTGGGAAATCGATCTTGGTGTCCCCAATCCGTTCCAGCAGCACTTGGCCGTCCATCGTTCGGATCGGTTGGTAATTGGCAACAATCTCAAGCGATCGTTTCAATTGTCGTTTCCCTTGACTGAAGCGTGTTCCTCGAATGCCGAAACGAAGATTGCCGTCGCGGGCTTCGAAGATCACCGGGCGAATGGCGTCGAAATCGATTTCGAACGACTTCTGATCCTCCGACACCACCGGTGTCATTCCGGCACGACGCGCCAGTTGTTGTAAATCCGACTGAGTCATCGTGCGTCCTGCGAGCACGGCGCCGATGGTGTTGTTGATGACCGACTCATGGATTTGAATCGCGGCATCCAGGTCGGTTGGGACTCCGGGCGCCGGTCGGTCGGCACCCAGTTGAGCTTTGTCACGCAGCAACGCATGAAGGTGAATCGACTGCGAGGTGGAACTGATCGACCGCGGAGGTTCTCTCAAGTCCAACCGACGCAGGATCGGCCGGATCTCTCCGAGTAGGTCGGGCGTGGGAAGGGAGGTCGTGGAAGCGACCTGCTCCTCAAACGACTCCGAGACACGTTGAATGAGTTTTGCGCGAGCGATGCGGTCGGCTGCCGGTTTTTGCTCCGCTGCCTTCTTCCTCGCGATCCGCCGGACAAGCTTGAGACGATGCTGGATCGCATCGATACGTGAATCGAGGGACGCCGAGGTCACGGCGGGTTCGAACTGAATGCCCGACTCGGTGATGGTCAACCTTTTCGTCGAGTGCACCTGGCCCATGCTTGACGTCAGCAGCCGAACTGGGCCGTTGAACCCCGTGTTTCGACTGCTGACCGTTCCGGTCAATGCAAGTTCGATACGAATGCTGCCGATGGAGGGTTGCAAATTCGCAGTCACCGAACCGGTGAGCGAGGCATCACCGATCAATCGGGTTCCCAGGATGCAATCACGGATGGGGGTTTGTTCTTGGACCGCGCGATCGATGATTCGCCGAACCAAGCTCTCGCCGACCATGACGTGGACGTTGTTGTGCCGAAACGAACGCCGGGTTGCATCGAACAACGAAACGTCTTGCTCGGTTCGTTTAAGCAAGTCAAGAATCAGGGTCAGCGTTCGAGTCTGCTCAGCGGTAAGGTTCGCGCCGTCGGCGTCCAGTTGCTTGCCCAACCTGTTCAATTGCGAGCGAAGTGCATTGACGACCGCGTCGCCTTTGATAAATCGCTGCGCATTGGCGAATTGACTCGCCGCTTCTCGAACTCGGACAACGGAGGGAACTTCCAGTCCGGGGGCAAATCCGGTCGCCTTTTGAACCACTCGCGTTGCCAATTTGGATTGCGTACTGGAACGCTCTTCTGACTCGATGGCATCAAGGAGTTCGGAAATTTCAAGGTAGTCCAACCAGGCTTGAGCGTTCGCGGGCGTTGCCGTTCGCGTGAGGTGCAACCGCAGTGCGTCGACCGCCGTCAACAATCCGGCGCGGCTTGGTTGAGCCGCGGGGATGGCGGCAGCGTCCAGTTCGTTCGCCGAAGCGAGGGCGGCATCGCGGAGGACTTTCAGCGGGGGCTGCGCATGGATCGGGCTGGAACCGAAACCCGTCACCAAGATGAGAGACAGGCAGATGGTCTGAAACGTGCGTGGCGTCATGGCTCTTACTTGGAACGGCAGCTTGAAAAGGGCGCGTGGTCATCCGGATGGCCTTTGACCAGCGGACAACCGACTCGCAGAGCCATAGTTTAGGGAAGTTACGAAGAATTGCATGCCTGGAGCGTCCGTCGCGTTTGTGGAATGGCAAAACCGCTCCACAGCCGGCACCCGTGCCTTGTCTCACGCAAGGACGTCGCGCACGACTCGCCCGTAAACATCTGTGAGCCGGAAATCGCGTCCCGCATACCGGTACGTCAACGCTTCGTGATTGATGCCCAGCAGGTGCAGGACGGTCGCGTGCAAGTCGTGCATGTGAACGCGGTTTTCTCTGGCGTGATAGCCGAATTCGTCGGTCTTGCCGTACGCAAATCCACCTTTGACGCCGCCGCCGCCAAGCACCATCGTGAACCCTTGCGGATTGTGGTCTCGGCCGTTGGAGCCTTGGACCACGGGGGTCCGGCCGAATTCTCCGCCCCAGACCAGCAAGGTGTCGTCCCATAACCCACGCTGTTTCAAGTCTCGAATGAGCGCCGTGATCGGACGATCGGTCGCGAGGGCATTCTTCTCGTGCCCCGACTTGAGCTTGCTGTGTTGATCCCAAACTTGTCCGCTGGACACCGTGATGAAACGGACGCCATTCTCGGCAAGTCGTCGGGCGAGCAGGCAGCTTCGTCCGAACGAGTCGGTTGCTTTCTGACCGATGCCGTAAGACTGCTTGGTGGCGTCGGTTTCTTGTTTCAGATCAAAAACGCCCGGGGCGGCGGATCGCATCCGACGGGCGAGATCGACCGCATCGATGGCTCCCTCGATGTTTGAATCGGGACCGCCACGCTCGAGGTGGTTCTGGTTGAGTGCTTGAATCATCTCGATGCGTCGATCGATTCGCGACTCTGGCAATTGACCGCTGAGGTTGGCAATTGTTCCGGACCCGGGTTTTCCATTGGTGCCGATCGCGGTGGCCTGATGCATCGCCGGTAGGAAAGCGGCTCCGTAATTTCGGGGTCCGCCATGGGCCGTCGCGGGGCCAATGGCAATGTGTGCCGGCAGGTCCGGATGCTCGCTGCCGAGCGCGTAGCTGATCCAGGCACCGACGCTGGGGCGGACCAGGTTATCGCTGCCGGTATTGACCATGCCGACGGCTTGTCCGTGAGATTGACCTCGAGTGTGCATGCTGCGAATGACGCACAAAGAATCCGCTTCGGTGGCCATCTGGGGCAACAAGTCGCTGACCCAGAGTCCGCTTTGACCTCTTTGATGAAACTTCCAAGGTCCGTTCATCAACTTGGATTTGGCGCTGATGTTGGCAGGCAAATCAAAGGGCAGTGGCTTGCCGTCATCCTTGGCCAAACGAGGCTTGTAGTCGAAGGTGTCGACGTGGCTGGGGCCGCCATGCATGAACAAGAAAATCACCCGCTTCGCTCTCGGCTTCGGGTGGCCACTGGAAAGCTCGCTTGCGGAAAGGACCGATGGAGCTCCCAGCGGTCCGGCCGCCGCGACACTGAGACCACCGAGTGAAAAGACGGCGGAGCGAGTCGCAAAACCGCGTCGGCTGATTCGTGTATCGTTCATCATGAGCTACAAGGGGGAAGTGAATTGCGTTCGTATGGACCGTTCAGATCAGTCTTTAAGATTAGGGTTGGCTCTTTAGTAGCACGGCTTTCCGAGCCGTGAGGTCTCGGCTCGGAGAGCCACGCAGCTCTCTTTGCGACCCCAAAGTTAAATCTGGATGCACTAGTCGAGGAAGCGGAACTCGGTGGACGCGAACACGGCGGCGATCCAGTCCTTCAGTCGTTCCAGTTTTTCAGCTTCGTTCATTTCGGGTGTGACCTGCGTGTAGTGCGCGGCGAGTTCCAATTCGGACTTCGTCGGGTCGCGTGAAAGACAGACGCGAAAGGATGCCTCCAATCGTTCCCGATGCGTCGGGTGCTGTTGCGCCAATCGTTCGGCCGTCGCGTGTGCCCAACCAACGACGTCCTCGCTATTCATCAAGACCAGGGCCTGGCCGGGAACGTTGGTATTGGGTCGTTTGCCGACTAAGAGATCTGGATCGGCCGCATCGAGGGCGGTCAGCAATGGTGGAAGGTTGCTGCGAATGACGGGAAGGTAGAGCGTGCGAACCGGTGACTCCAGACCTGCTTCGGCCGCTTTGGAGTCTCCGTTGTTTTTCGTGACCAGGACACCTTTGTCGGCGACCGGACCGGAGGGTTCATCACCTTGAAGCAATCCGGCGGCAACAAGCATGGTGTCGCGAATCGACTCGGCGGTCATGCGTTTTCGGTTGAAACGCCACAGCAACCGATTCTCAGGATCGACCGAAACCGCTTCGTCGGCGTACCGGCTTGACCGGGAATACGCGCGTGAAAGCACAATGTTGCGAATAAGTGCTTTGAAATGCCATCCGTCGCGCATGAAGTCAATCGCGAGTGCATCGAGCAACTCAGGATGCGAAGGCGTTTCGCCACGAGCGCCGAAGTTATCGACCGTGCGGACGATGCCTTCGCCCAACAGATGGGACCACACGCGGTTGACAATCACGCGTGAAACCAGCGGATGATCTGGGTCGGTCATCCATTGGGCCAGTTCCAGTCGTCCGCTCCCGCTAGGCGAACCGGCCGACGCATCCCCTTGCCCGCAGACTTGGAGAAACCCGCGGGGGACCGTTGGGCCGATGTTGTTGACTTCACCGCGAATATGAATCGGACTGTCGGTGATGTCCGAGGATGGGAGGTCGCGGGGAGCCATCGCCAACGGGAACGGCTCGGGTGCGTTGGACTTAAAACGGGTCAGCTGCTTTTGCAGTTCGGCGAGTTTGGTCTGGGCCTGTTGGACTTCGTCGATGGCAATGGATTCTTCGGATGGGTCTGGCTCGGTGGTGGATGATTCCGAAGACGCTTGCTCACTGACTTCGAGAAACTGCACCGCGTCCGCAATCACGTAGCCATCGGTATCGGCGTTGCTGATGCGAAGCACGGCTTCCTGTTGATCCGAAAACTCAAACTTGCCCACCGTCTTCCACGGTGCGAGATCGGGTTTCTTTTGTTGATTGACCACGAGTTCGTGCCGCGTGTCGGAGGATTCGACGGTCACGGGAACACGCGAGGCTCGGTTACCGCTGTGGCTGTAGGCGATACGGACGATGTACTTGCCGGACTTTGGCAGCCGAGTTCGGAACTCGATGGAGCATTCGCCCTTGCGAGTGTTTTCGTCGTGAACGTAGCCTTCGCCAAAGAAGCCTTTCGTGTAGGTGGAGCTCACCCATTTGCCCTTCTTGGTTGCTTGGGAATCATCGAGCACCACTCCGTCGAGATGTTCACGTTTCAGCTCGTCGAGTGCTTGCGTAGCATCCGCGACTTGATCACTCAGCTCTTTCAGTCGTGCGTTGTAACGCTCGTGTTCGGCGGCAAGCTCCTCCGGAACCGGCAGCGGGACTTTGTTGAATGTGCTGACAAACTGTTGTGATTCACCATTGAGCGTTTGAGTGCTTCGGAAGATGCCGGCCAGTGCGTAGTAGTCTCCGGTGGGCACGGGATCAAACTTGTGGTCATGGCATCGCGCGCAGCCGAGCGTCAACCCCAGGAAGGCTCGTCCAACGGTATCAATCTGCTCGTCAACGACATCGAGAATCAGTTTCGGTTTGTCACGTTCGCTGAGCATCTTGGGGCCGAGCATCAGGAACGTGGAAGCGACCAGGTTTGTGTAGCGTTCTTCCTCGGTTTCGTACGGCAGCAAGTCGCCGGCGATTTGTTGTTGGACCATCACATCGAACGGACGGTCCTGATCAAAGGAGTCCACCAAGTAGTCACGGTAACGCCAAGCATCATGAAAAGTCGCATTGAAATCGCTGCCGTTGCTGTCCGCGTATCGAGCCACATCCATCCAGTGCCTTGCCCAATGCTGAGCGAACGATCGTGAGTCGAGCAATTCGTCCACGATCTGTTCCCAGTGTTCTGGCGATGGATCTCGCAGCCATCGTTCTCGCAATTTTGGATCAGGCGGAAGGCCTGTGAGATCGAACGCCAGTCGCCTCAAACGCACTTCGGGTCGGGCTTCCCCATTCGGCGGAACGTCCTGCCGCGAGAGTTGCTGATCAATCAAATGGTCGATCATTGCCGCACCGCGAATTTGTGTGTGCTCGGGTGTCTGCGAGTCGCGGTAGTCTTGCAGCGGACGAAAGGACCAGAATTGTCGACCGGCGTCCAAATCAACCTTCGATTTGGTTGGTCCGGAGGCTTGGCTACTTCTCGGATCGGGCGCACCGGCGTCGATCCAGCGGGCAAAATCATCGATAATCTCGGCCGGCAGCGGTGCGTCGGGAGGCATTTCCGTGGATTCATACCGCAGGGCGGAGATCAACAGGCTGGCGTCGGAATTTCCGGCTTCGATCGCCGGGCCGCTGTCGCCTCCTTCGCGCATCGCCGGCGCGGAATCCAACCAGAGGGTGCCCCCGGTCTCTTCTGCCTCGCTCGAATGGCAGGAATAGCAGTGTTTGATGAGGACGGGGCGGATCTTCGTTTCGAAGAAATCGACGGAACCCGGGTCGTCACCCCGGAGACTGGGAGACGCGAGGAAGCCGTTTAATAGGAGCAGGCAGATGCCCGCGACCCATGCTTGGGGTCGAATTCTCAGGAATCGCATCGTGGTGGGGCCTGTTTAAGGGTGGCGATGCTTACTTTGGAAGGTCCCTGAAGGATACCAGACCACCACGCTACGAGCCAACTTTAAGTTTCCCAATTGGGACCGCGGTTGAGGGAGTGATGGCGGATCACTATTTTGTTGCTTCGGAAAAAGTCGAGTTTTCCGAATCGGTTGACGTTGCGGTTGCCGATACACCCCTGCATTTAGCGCAAACAGCCTGTCACCGGCCGAAATTTCGTTCCGCAGCGTTGTCCATCCGACGCATCTGTCACCATGAAATACCGTCAGCTCGATCGAATCGTCTCGCTGGATCCAGGAAAACGGATCGTTGCCGAGCGGACGCTACGAGCCGAGGAGGAATATTTGCGGGACCATTTTCCGCGATTTCCGGTAATGCCCGGCGTCATGATGTTGGAGGCGCTCCATCAGGCAGCGGTCTGGATGATGCGTGCGGCAGACAACTTTGAAACACCCATCGTGCACCTTCGCGAAGTCCGGAACGTTAAGTTCGGCGACTTTCTCTCCCCGGACGAGACGCTACGAATCACCGCGGACTTTATGAAGGAATCCGATGACGGACGGATCACCGTCAAAGCCATCGCCCAGAAAGGCGATCGCGTCACGGTTTCGGCTCGCCTGTTGCTTGAGCGTTCCTCTAGTAACGAGCCGCCCGAGACTGGTACAGACGCCGATGTAACGCGGCGCGTGAAAAAACAGTTTCACGAATTATTCGGCGATGTCGCTTCGGCGGCCGGTTAGTTCAAACATTCCAAAACCACCCCTAGTCGTCGCCTCGCTGTCTCGGTGAGACGACAACCAACTTTCGATAGGAACCAACATGTCACTGACAGACGACGAGATTTTCGGCAAGGTACAAGCGGCACTCGAAGACGCTCTCGGAGTGGATGAAGAGGAAGTCACGAAGGACGCGACGTTGGTCGGCGACCTGGGCGCAGAGTCAATCGATTTCCTGGACATTGTCTTCAAGCTTGAGAAGGCTTTCGACATTCAGATTCCACGTGAAGAGCTTTCGCCCGAGGACATTCTCACCAACAGCCAGTACGTTCAAGACGGCGTCGTGACGGCTGACGGTTTGGCAGAGCTGAAGAATCGCATGCCTTGGGCCGACCTGTCCGAATTCGAAGCCGATCCAAAGGTCCAGAATTTTGGCAACCTGCTGACCGCCGGTGATCTCTGCAATTACGTCAAAGGCAAGGTCAGCGGTTGATGCGTTGGTTCTGGGTTGATCGCTTCACCGAGTTTCAAAGTGGTTCCCACGCCAAGGGGATCAAGAATGTCTGTTTGGACGAAGAAGTGGTCGACGACTATTGTCCCGGCTACCCGTTCTTGCCTCCGACGTTGATCATCGAAGGCATGGCGCAGTTGGGTGGGATTTTGGTTGCCGAGCACTTCTTGTTTGACAAGCGAGTGGTGCTTGCAAAAGTTGGAAAAGCCGTCTTTCATGCTCCCGCACTGACCGGCGATCAGCTGTTGTATGAAGTGCAGCTGGATGCCATCCAAGACAACGGCGGAACGGTAACCTGCGTCAGTCGATGCGGAGATGTCGTTCAAGCGGAAATCGAATTGATGTTTGCATTTCTGGAAGAGGGGCAGGTGGTGGACGGTCCGTTGTTCGATCCCGACGACCTTTGTTCAATGCTTCGAATCATGAAGTTTTTCTCAGTCGCCGTGGATGTAAACGGGAATCGATTCCCCACCTACGAAAAGCTTCTCACTTAAGCAATCCATGGTGAATTTTAAACTTAGGACAGGCTTCCAGCCTGTCTAATCAAGGTCGACAGGCTGGAAGCCTGTCCCACCTTATTGTTCCCACGATGCTAACCCAGTTTTCGAAACGGTTTACAGCGATGCAACGTCGACGAGTGGTAGTCACCGGGATCGGGATGATCAATCCCATGGGCCATGATGCTCCAACAGTCTGGCGTGGCTTGCAGGCGGGTGAGAGCGGCGTCGGGTACACCACGTTGTTTGATGCCAGTGGTTTTCCGACCAAGATCAGCGCCGAAGTGAAGGAGTGGGAGTTAACGCCCGAAGTGGCCGGTGGTCCGGTCGAGACGCTCGGGCGACACACCAAGTTTGCGATCGGTGCAGCCGACCAGGCCATGCGTGACAGCTCCGTTGCCGACTCCATTACCGACCGCACACGTTTCGGTGTTTACCTGGGCAGCGGCGAAGGCAACCAGGACTTTACAACCTTCAGTCGAATGATGACGGCGGCACTGGAGGGCGGCGAATTCAATTCCTCGGCGTTTATCACCAAGGGCCTCGAATTGCTCGATCCGGCAAAGGAACTGGAACAGGAACCCAACATGCCGGCGGCCCATTTGGCAACGCTGTTCGATGCCCAAGGGCCCAACATGAATTGCCTGACCGCCTGCGCGGCCAGCAGTCAAGCCGTTGGAGAGGCGACGGAGATGATTCGTCGCGGTGACGTCGACGTGATGCTTGCAGGCGGGACGCACAGCATGATTCATCCTTTCGGCGTGACGGGATTCAATCTTTTAACCGCACTGAGCGAAAGCAACGACGAGCCAACGAAAGCGAGTCGCCCGTTCGATCGACTTCGGAACGGATTTGTTCTCGGGGAAGGGTCGGCAATGGTGATCCTGGAAGAACTCGAGCACGCCCGAGCTCGCGGGGCGACGATCTATGGTGAGATCGCCGGATACGGGACGACCGCGGATGCGTTTCGCATCACGGACATTCCACCGGATGGACACGGTGGAATCGCCGCTATGCGAATGGCCGTTGCCGATGCCGGGTTGGAACCCGGCGACATTCAGTACGTCAACGCGCACGGTACGAGTACAACGGTCAACGATAAAGTCGAATCGTTGGCCTGCCGGGAAGTTTTTGGGGACCAGGCCGCCAAGATTCCTGTCAGCAGTACGAAAAGCATGATGGGGCATCTGATCGCTGCCGCCGGTGTGACGGAAATGATCGTTTGTTTGTTGGCGATGCGTGATTCGGTTCTCCCGCCGACGATCAATTACGAAAACCCCGACCCGGCTTGCGATCTCGACTATGTCCCCAACGAAGCTCGACCGGCCGAGGTCAAGTTTGCTCTGAATAACAGTTTCGGATTTGGCGGGCAAAACGTGACGTTGTGCCTGAGCCGAGACATTCGGGAGTAGACTTCGCTCAGCGTCCTTCACGATTGCCTATTCGACTCCCATTTCCGCGAGAACTTTCTTCGATGGCCAACGAATTTAGCGAAGCGGAATTGGCGGCATTTCTGGACGAAGCCCTCTCGGCGGAGCGTTCGGCGGAGCTGGAGAGTTGCCTGCGGGAAGACAGCAAGCTTCGTGAACGATTGATCGCCGTTCGAGGACGTGAGACAGCGGGCTTGCACACGTTGGGGGCGATCTGGAGACGATCGCGACTCTCGTGTCCCAGCCGCGAAACGTTGGGCGAGTTCCTACTCGAAACGCTTAGCGACGACGAAGATCAATACATCCGTTTTCATTTGGAAACGGTCGGGTGTCGGTACTGCCAAGCGAATCTTGCTGATTTGAAGAATGCTGTCGCCAAGCAAGATCCCAAGCCACGCCGCCGAAAGTACTTTCAGACCAGTGCGGGGTATCTCAAGAACCCCGACGGCTGATGGCGGGTTCTTCGGCGCACAATTCGCAGGTCAGGCTTTCTGGAAGGAGGTAAACTGGCAGCAAGCCATCGCCCACCTTCGATTGGGAACCATGCCACCGAAAGACGGTCCCGAAATGGATCCCGACGCGCGGAAGCGAATGATTGGTTGGATCGACCCATCTTGTTTACAAGAACGGGA
This sequence comes from Planctomycetota bacterium, assembly GCA_039821235.1. Classification (GTDB taxonomy): domain Bacteria; phylum Planctomycetota; class Planctomycetia; order Pirellulales; family Pirellulaceae; genus Stieleria. Next base: position 15,583 of record JBCBOO010000024.1, on the reverse strand, counting down.
CGCCACTCTTTAATCTGTATCTTTGAATGATGCACCAGATGGGAGCGCGGGCAATGTCGTTTGGCGATAGCAACGGCGTTCTAAAGCTCGGTTGAACCGAATCCTCTACGAATGCTTTATCCAGATTAAGCTGTGGGGTCGCAACCACAGTAGCCCCGGCTCTCCGAGCCGGGACCTCAAGGCTCTCCGAGCCGGGCTACTAAAATGCCATCCCTAAATTTTAAAAGTTGTTGAAGCACTAGCCGTGGAGCGTGTGGACGGAATGAACTGGATTTGGTTTTCGATCCAAATTGACGCCCCGGTCGCCTTCGCGTTGCTGTGTCTTTCTTTGGTTCAAGCCCAGTTTTGGGCTCGTTCAAGGAATGTTGACACCAGCCTCGACCTCGTGACCAAATTACCGCAGGCTCGGTTCCGGTACGTTCTCTTTTTCGTTTCATTGTTTGCCGGATGTTGGTTCATCGGAGTGTCGATTGCCTGCTTGATGGTGATTCTCTGGATCAGTGGCATCGTGGTCGCGTTCTTGGCCGGCGGGGACGTGGGAACGCGAGGAGGCTTGCACAACTTTGCCGCCTATCTGATTCGAGAATGGGCGTTTGGATTTCCTCAGATGATCTTGCATCCCCATCTACAAGAGTCCACATCTGCGGCAACGCAGTCCGCGAGTCCTCTCGCGGGAAAAACGGCAACGGTCACCTCGGTCTTGCGGCCCGTCGGTGAAGTCGAGATCGAAGGGGAACGGTATGCGGCCCGATCCGAGAGTGGTCGATACATCGACGAGGGAGAGCATGTCGTCGTCGCCAGCCGCAAGGGCCGAAGTCTACTGGTCACTCCGTCGGAGACGCCGCGCGAGAGCTGATGTGTGGCAGCGCTCAGCTTCGGCGCCAAAAGGACGGGAAGACGAGCACCAGGATGCTGAACACTTCCACTCGTCCGAGCAACATCAACCAGACAAAAAGAAACTTTGCTCCCTGGCTGAATCCTGCGTAGTTCTGTGTCGGGCCGACGACTCCGAGTCCTGGACCGATGTTATTGAGCGTTGCCGTCACGGCGCTCGCGCAGTCCAGCAGTTTTTCATCCAACGTGCTCTGTGCTCGGCTACCAGGCGAGTCTTCGGAATAGCCCCACGTCGTACTCGGTTCAAACGTGACTAACAACATCCAAGATGCGATGAAGATGCCAAGGATCAGGCAAAAGTAAACCATGATCCCTCGCAACATCGCGGGATCATCTGCGATCGTGCCTCCGATACGAATCAGCCGAACCACTCGTGGTCGGTACGAAAGCTCGATCTCACGCTGCAAGATTCGAAAGAATAGCACGTGGCGGATTACTTTCATGCCACCACCGGTGCTGCCGGCACAGCCTCCGATGAACATGACAACCAGCAGGCTGCCTCTGGCAAAGTTGTTCCAGTGATCAAAATCGGCGGTGCCGTACCCGGTGGTCGTGATGACGGAAACGACTTGGAACATGCTGTTTCGGAGTGCCGAGTCCCAGGATTCAAACCCGGTGTCGCCGGCGCGAACTCCAAAGAAAATGATGCCGGTGGTCACAAGCAAGATGATGCCCACGAACGTTCGGAATTCGATGTCTGCAAAGAGTCGCTTGGGGCCGCCAAGTAGCGTGAGATAAAGTAGCGTGAAGTTGGTTCCGGCTAGGATCATGAAGACGATCGTCGTGTACTCGATCAATGAACTGTCGAACCCACCGAGTGAACGATTGTAGGTGCTGAATCCACCGGTCGCCATCGTTCCGAAAGCGTGGCAAAGTCCATCAAAAAGCGTCATGCCTTCCAGCATGTAAATTAACGTGAGACTCAGATTCAGCCCCACATAAATCCCGGCGAAGACGAGTGCCGTGTGCTGCATTCGCGGCATGCTGCCCTCTTTGCTCGGCCCCGGCATTTCCGCGCGCACCATCGCTTTGCCCGCCGAACCTTGGCCCAGAATTGCCACGAATAGAACAACAATCCCCAGTCCGCCTAAGAAGTGGGTCCAGCTGCGCCAAAAGAGAAGGCAGTGTGGCACCCTTTCAGGTGTTTCCAAGTCCGTCAGCACCGTTGCACCGGTGGTGCTGAATCCGGCCTGGGACTCAAACATGGCCTCAATAAACGTGATCGGTTGTTCCGGCGCGGTTTGGATACCGCAGAGATAGTACGGAAGGGCGCCGAGAACCGTCGCAAGGACCCAACTGAGGCCCACGATCGCCATTGCCTCCTTCCGAAATAGCGGTGACGGTTTGACTTGCCGCCCGACGACGAACAGTACCGCACCGACGGCAACACTGATTCCCATGCTCAACAGCAAGCTATAAATGCCAGCTTGTTCGACTTGTTCCGCGCGGGGTAGATACGTTCGATTCGCCAGCAACGGAAATGCGAACGGCAGGCTGAACAGCATCGAGCCGCCGATCAGCAAACAGACGATGCCGAGGACGCGGCTGAGAAGTCGAAAGTTCAAGACACGATCACAATGGAGGACGAAAACACGTTCGCCAGATTGTAATAGAACGCATCTCGAACCCGAACCGCCAGTGGTCTGCCAGGGGAGGTCGACTTTCCCGAAAGTGCAGCCTACTCGCGTAGTAGACCATCGCTGCCTATCGGCCTTTACATGATTGAAGGAAGCAGAGCCGAGGTCTCGGGATGTGTTCGGCGCAATACCGCGTCGGCGACCGCTTCACAGGGTCCGAGATAATTTCCGAGAAGGAAACGAACGGAGGGATGCCGCTGGCCGGCTTCGTCAACTTGTCGAGCGATGGCATCGTAGAGTCGGCCTTGAAAGAGCAGATGTGGTTGAACCAGCACGGTTTCGATGTCCGTTGCCTCTGCCGCTCGGTCCAGAACCTCGGGCAGTTTTGGTTCCGCCATGGCGTAGAATCCAACGGTCGATTTCGGCAGTAGCCCCGTCCGATGTGCGACCAATTGGCCGAGCACACGCATGTCGCTGGTCGCACACGGGTGATAACTGCCACGTCCGACCATCACCAAAGCCGTTGATTCATCAAGAGTCACCTTGGATGCATGAGCGACTTGACGAATTCTCGATTCGAGAAGCGAGAGGATCTCACCGGCCCTCGAAAGTGGTCCTGCTTGCCAAGATTCGACGTGTGGCGTCTTGGCAGCGCATTCCGCGACCAATTCGGGGATGTCCGATCGCGCATGGCCCGCCGCGAATAGAAGTAGCGGCGCGATGCAAATTCGGTCGACGCCCGCTTCCACCAGCATTTGCCAACCTTGAGGAATCGTCGGTTCTTGGAACTCGAGCAAACAGCCGACGACGGGGCATGGGGCTCGTTCCGCCAGCATCTTGCTGAGCTCAAAGAACTGCGCTGTACCGCTGGGATCACGTGTACCGTGACCCACCAAAAGAATGCCGTCGGTGCGAGGCTGTTGGTCCAAGTGGTCGCCTGTCAACTTGGGAACGAGTGCGTTTTTCAGACTTGACTTTGGAGGCTCGCGCGATTCCCTCGCGATCAGGATCAGCCAAAACGCCAACCTTTTGACAGCCGCTTCGGGCCATTTGGTTAGGGTTGGCTTTTTAGTAGCACGGCTTTCCGAGCCGTGAGGTCTCGGCTCGGAGAGTGCTCGGAGGCCGAGCTACTATCTTTGCGACCCAAAGTTGAATCGGGATAAAACGCTAGTTGGTTTCCACAATGTCCGCTCCGTCACCGAAGCCGACTGAGTCGAGAACCGCCAACGCTGATTTCGGATCGTAGCTTTCCTTGTAGGTCACGATGACCTGAGGATTGTCGATGACGCCTTCTTCGCTTTGTGGCGCGAGTTCAACGGTCAAGATCTCATCCTGTTTCTCCAGGTTCTCTTTGATCTTGGGATAGCAAGCAAAAGGGCAGTGCATGTCTGGGACACTGAGGGTCATCGAAGCGGTTTGTACATCGACGTCGCTGTCGACTGCCGCAGTGTCGGCGGTTTGATTCTCAGTGGCTGAGTTGGAGGTGCTGATGAAATACATGATGCCAGCAGCAGCGAGGATGGCCAAACCGTAAACAATTGATCGCATGGATTTGAGAGGGGAGAGAGTAAGAAGGTGGGAATGAAACGTCCTTGGCAGTCGCGCTCGATCGAGATCGGGCATCCATCTTGACGTGTGGAGCCCAATTATCGCAAGTTCCGCTCGGCTGTCGGCCTCCGAACCATTCTTCTTGAGTGGAAACCTCAAATTTGTCGAAAATTGGCTCGTGATGGGTTTCAACGAGGAAAAACCGCAGCCGGCTCAACCCCACATTTTGCATGGCAAAACACTCGTGCTTGATGCACGTTCCGCCGCGATGGAGAGCAATTCGTTGTTTCAAAGACTGATTCCTGTTGCCGTTTCGCTTTTCGCGGTGATTCTGCTCCCGGGGTGGACATTCGCTCAGAGCGGCTCGCTAGATCCCTATCAACGCAGCTCGTTCGGGCTCGCCGGTGGCACTTCGATCCCTCCTGGAAGCCCCACAGACCCTTACGCCGTCGATCCGCGTGCAGCCTCCGGTGCATCCGCCGTCGCGCCGGTCGGGTTTCTCTTTCCCGGCGCCCCGCCACCGAGTGGCAATCCGACCGGACAAGCTCCGAATCCAGTTCTCGGTCTGGCCGCATTCCAAGGCGGACCGATCTACAACAGCCTGCGTCAATTCGATCCCTTGCTCGCGGCGCCCGGGCAAATTCAGTCCCGGTTGTTCTTTCGGGGCGAGTACCTGTTGTGGGACGTCGACGGAATGGAGTCCCCGCCACTGGTCACGACCAGCCCGGTTGGTACCACGCAGTCCGCGGCAGGCGTTCTCGGCCAAGAGGGCACGCAGGTTCTCTTCGGCGGTGGCGAGTTGAATGACGGAACGACGGGCGGTTATCTGTTCAGCGGGGGGCTTTGGTTGACACAGCTCGGAAACATTGCGGTCGAAGCGGAGTACTTCGCCCTGTCGGAACAAGACGACCGCTACAACGGTTCCAGTGACGGCGCCTTCATCCTCGCCCGTCCGTTTTTTGATGTCAGCCAAGGAACGCAGTCCGCGCAGTTGCTTTCGTTTCCGGGAGTGGCAAATGGAACGATCGGGATTCAAACGGAATCAGAGTTGCGATCCTATCTGATCAACGCTCGAATCGGGCTGTGTCCCCAAGGGCACTGCCGCCAATGCTTGCAAACCGACAAAACCGATTGGATCATCGGTTACCGAAACATCCGACTGCGAGATTCTTTCGCGGCACAAGAAACGCTCGAATCGCAACTGGCTGGTTCACCCGGATCCATCGTCATCTCGGATCGCTTTCAGACGACGAATCAATTCGATGGTTTGCAACTGGGCGTCGTGCACCGGATGATGTTGAACCGCGCCTACCTGGAGTCTTCGTTGCGGGTCGCCATTGGCAAGAACGAACAAACGTTGCGCGTCGGCGGGACCACAACGATTGATGACAATGGTTCAGTCAGCAACTTTGACAGCGGTTTTCTTGCCCAGCGAACGAACTCCGGTTTGCACCGTCGAGACGAATTCATGATGGTTCCCGAGCTTGGTATTCGGTTGGGTGTGCAATTGACCAGTCGCCTGCACGCCACGATCGGTTACAGCGCGCTCTATCTGCCAAACGTCATCCGAGCCACCGAGCAAATCGACACCGATATTAATCCAGGGCTGTTCCCGGTGGAAAACAATCCACTCGTTGGAGGTTTGCGTCCAAGAGTCCTCTTCACGCAAACCGACTATCTAGCGCATGGTTTGCACTTCGGCGGCGAGCTGCAATTTTGAGCCGAGATGCATGACGAGTGCTCTTTCTAGACTTGACTTTCGCGGCTCGTGCTATCGAGCCGATGGGCGTTAGCCTGGGCTGTTAAAAGTTTGGGGTTGTGGCGGTTTCCGATCGCGCGAGATTTGTTTCGTGCATTAGCCCCGAATGGGGCGACAGCACCTTGCCGGTGGGCTTGCCCGGGCTTGCCCGCCGGTTGTGAATCGACCCGGATTCCCTCCCCATCTAGTCGGCCGGCGGCAAAGCCGCCGACCGACTAGATGGGGCAATCATGGTGGGGCAGCGTTGTCCGTGGGGCGAGCCCCACGGCAAAGGGCTTTCGGCCCTCCGGGCCTTTTGGAAGGCGATGATCAACGCAGTGGAAACGGAAGGAAAGCTGCGCGAGCAAAACCAGCCACCATGCCAGCCTATTGACCGCCCAGCGTTAGCCTGGACTGCTAAAAGGTTGGGGTGTGGCCGTAATAGGTTGCGCACGATCCGTTCCGTGGATTAGCCCCGAATGGGGCGATAGCACCTTGCCGGTGGGCTTGCCCACCGGTTCCTAAATCGACCCGAGTCTTCTCCCCATGCAATCGGCCGGCGGCTTGGCCGCCGGCCGACTGGATGGGGAACTCATGACACGACAGCGTTGTCCGTGGGGCGAGCCCGGGCGAGCCCCACGGCAAAGGGCTTTCGGCCCTCCGGGCCTTTTGGAAGACGATGATCAACGCAGTGGAAACGGAAGGAAAGCTGCGCGAGCAAAACCAGCTACCGTTTATAAGCCCAGGCTGGCGCCCTTTGGCTCAGCGGTATGAACAGTAGGTGTCAGAGTTGACAAAGCAGTCGTGGGTGTCCGGTCGGTAGCGCATGAGGTTTTCGGGAACACGCGACGTTGATTTTCTGCAACGACGGCACGCGGACACAAGTCTGAAAATGGTGACCGCTTTTTTCGCGTGGGCCGGGGAAACACGGTGATCTTGCGAGGTTTCTCGCAGAGAGCCATTCGCGAGCGATTGATTTCGTTTGTGGCAAAATCCGATTGGAACGAGTGATGCAAGAAGGATTCGGCGGTCTTTGATGACTCCGATTCTTGCCTCGTTGGAATTGCCGATGCACTGCGTCACGCTTGCGGAACTGGCCGCGTTCTTCGCCCAATACGCTCCCTCTTTGAGACAACGAACGTGCGTTTCCGACGGGGAAGCGTTGATGCGATATTGGACGGCCAATCGAGTGCGTCAGGAACGTTGGCACCGTGCGATGGGTGTGTATCGAGATGCTTCGCAAGCGTCCGACTTTCAAACGTTGCGAACCTGGTGGTCCGAGTCGGGAGTCATCTTGGAAGAGATTTTGGTGGGCGAGTTGTTAGCTCGCGTCGTGGCCGCGATCGGCGCCGCCTCCATCGATTCGAAGCCGCCACCGGGTGCCGAGATCGACAATAACTTTTATGCGGTCGGGCGAGGCGTGTTCCAAGCCCAACTGGAAGCGTCCAACCGAGCGATCAAGATCATTTTAGAATCCACCGGTTCAACGCCGGCGGACCGCGTGCGACTGAATCGACTGCGTCATGGAACCGAGCGTTGGACGGACTGGCTGGTGGGACGCGTTGGCGGTGACACCACAGCACTCTCGGAGTACTGCATCGATCTGAACCGAGCGACGCAGTTCCGCAACGAAGTCCGTGAGGGAATTTTTGATCGCGACCAAGACATCACCACATGGTTGATGAACGCATCGATGCGAGAGATGTTGATGCGGCGCACGAGTCCTCAAACCGCGTTGCCGGATGAGAACCGTCGCGTTGCCGAAAGTGCAATCGGACTTTTCCGCCCGGAGTTGTTTGACGATTACGGTGTACCAAAATCGTTGTGGTTACAGCGGCTGCAAACGGACAGTGTCAACCAGCAAGCCCATTTGGAATCGGAGTCGACTCCTCGGTAACGTTAATGTCGCCCCGACACTCCGTGGCGGGTTTTGAGTTGCGCCGCACGGCGCTAGAAACGAGTGATCGACCCGAATCTCCTCCCCATCCAATCGGCCGGCGGCTTGGCCGCCGGCCGACTGGATGGGGTAATCATGGTGGGGCAGTGTTGTCCGTGGGGCGAGCCCCACGGCAAAGGGCTTTCGGCCCTCCGGGCCTGTCGGAAGACGATGATCAACGGAGTGAAACGGAAGGAAAGCTGCGCGAGCAGCATCGCCTTAAGGCTAGACTCCAACCATCGCTGTTGTGCATATATCGAAAGGAGATGGCATTGGCTAACGCCCGTCGGCTCACGGGCATGGACTACCGTTGGTCTGCGGCTTGCAGGTATCGCTTTAACATCTGTCCGGTTGGACTTGGGGTGCACTGCATCACTTCTTCTGGCGTTCCCGCCACGACGACCTCGCCGCCGTGGATTCCGGCTCCCGGTCCGAGATCGATCAAGTAATCTGACGAGAGCATCAGGAGCGGATGGTGTTCCACGACGATCAAAGAGTGACCATCGGCGAGTAGTGCGTCAAAGCAATCGACCAATCGCAATAGGTCGTCAAAGTGGAGGCCCGTGGTGGGTTCATCCATGATGAACAAGGTTCGTTTGCGGCTGGCTGATGCCAGGAAAGCGGCCAGCTTTAACCGTTGTCCTTCGCCGCTGGAAAGTGTGGTGGCGGGTTGTCCCAGGGAGATGTAGCCGAGTCCGACATCGATCATCCGTTTCAGCCGAGCCTGGACCTTGACGGAGCCACGAAAAAAATCGTAGGCCTCCCGCACACTCATTGCCAGCACGTCGGCGATGTTTCGGTCTCGATAACGAGCTCTTAGGACGTCGTCGCGATATCGGGTTCCACGGCATTCGGGACATCGCATCGAGACGTCTGCCAAGAACTGCATGTCGACTTCCAACACGCCGGCGCCCTCGCATTCGGGACACTGACCTTTGTCGCTGTTGAACGTAAAGTGGCTGGGCGTGAGCCCCAACGATTTCGCGTCGGTTCCTTCGGCGAAGACCTTTCGAATCGGATCGAACGCCTTCATGAATGTGACGGGGCAGCTTCGAGGCGACTTGCTGATCGGCGATTGGTCGACCGAGATGCAGTCCTGGAATGCGCCCAGTCCACTGAGCGAATCGTAGGCAAGTGGCTTGGCGGCCTGTTGCAGCTTTCGTGTTTGGATGGCTGGGAAGAGCGTGTCTTGAACCAGCGTGCTCTTGCCGCTTCCCGAGACGCCTGACACGACACACAGAACCCCCAGCGGGAATTCGACATCAATGCCTTTGAGATTGTGACCGCCTGCTCCTTCCAAGCGAATCGACTGCGTGAACTCTCGCGGAGTGTGTTCCAACAGCGTCGTTCCGCGTCGCCCCGTCAGGTAACCGGCCGTCAGACTGTCGCGATTTCGAACGAGTTGTTTGGGCGTTCCCTGGAAGACGACTTCACCGCCACCGGCGCCGGCTCCGGGGCCAATCTCGACAACATGATCGGAGGCTTCGATCATCAGCCGATTGTGCTCGACGACGATCACGGTGTTCCCACGGTCGCGCAGACGCTGGACGGCTTCGATCAATGGCTCGACGTCACGTGGATGCAGCCCGGCCGTTGGTTCATCTAGCACATAAAGCATGTTGACCAAGCTGCCGCCGAGCGCACTAGTGAGTGCGACGCGTTGGGTCTCGCCACCGCTAAGTGTTCGGAGGGGGCGGTTCAGTTCCAAGTAGTCGAGGCCGACTTGTCGTAGGAACGCAACACGCTCGGTGATCTGGCGAAGCGGTTCGGCCGCGATTTCAAGTTCGCGTACTGCGAGCGGTTCGGATTCCAAGAACTCGCGAACTTCTGCCGCGTTCATGCCAAGTAAATCTGCGATGGAACGGTCACCGATTCGGTAGGCGAGTGCGGCGGGCTGGAAACGTTTGCCGTCGCATGCATCGCAAATTCGATAACTGCGATAACGAGACGCGAAGATGCGAATGTGCATCTTGTACTTCTTTCGCTCCAGCCATGCGAAGAAACCGTTCAAACCGCCGAAGTGCCGTTCCGGAACGCCTTCGCGGATGAGTCGCAGGTGCTTGGCTCTCAGTTTCGAATAGGGAACCTCCGTGGGGAGGTCGTAGTCACTGGCGAGCTCAAGGAGTTCTTCCAGTTCGTGAGAGTAGGAAGGCGTGTTCCACGGTGCGATTGCACCTTCGGCCAACGAAAGCGAGGGATCGGGCACCACCAAATCCATGTCGAAATCGATCAATTCGCCGAAGCCTTCGCATTTCTCGCAGGCCCCCAGCGGATTGTTGAAATTGAAGAGTCTTGGCACGGGATTTGGGAAATCCAAGTCGCAATCGTCACAGCGTTTTTGCTCGCTGATTCGTCGCTCGGTCCAAGGGCTGCCGTCGATCTCCGAGATGCGATCGACGCTGGAGTCATTTGCATTGGTGAGCAGAACGGCGGAGCCATGGCCTTCCGCCATCGCCGTTTCGAGCGACTCGGTGATTCGCGTCAGATCGGTGCCCGCGGCGATTCGGTCGACCACCACCAAGGCTTCGACGCCTTTGCGGCCGATGCGTTTGGCCAACGACGTCCGCTCGTCGTCGGAAAGGTGCCAGGTTTTGTCTCCCAGGATTAACCGTTGGTAGCCGTCCTGTTGCAGCCCCAGCAAGATCTCGCCGCCCGATTTGCGATCGGGCAACCAGACGGGGAACCCGATCATCGCGCGTCGTGGCGATTGGGCGTCCGTGGTTTCTGCGGAGACTTCTTCGGACAGTCGCTGGGCGACTTCCGATGGATCGTCGGCCGTCACCACCTGCCCGCAATTACTGCAGTACAGTGTCGCGCATTTTGCGAAGAGCAAGCGGAGATGGTCCGAGATTTCGGTGGCCGTCGCGACGGTGCTGCGATTGGTTTTTGATCCGCCGGCGCGGGTCACGGCGACGGCGGCCGGGATGCCCGAGATGGAATCGCAGTCGGGTTTGTCGAGCCGCTGAAGGAACTGCCGCGTGTATGCGGAAAAACTCTCGATGTAGCACCGTTGGCCTTCGGCGTAGAGCGTGTCGAGGGCCAGCGAAGTTTTCCCGCTGCCTGACAAACCACAAAATGCAATCAGCTTGCCGCGTGGCAAGTCCAGATCGATGCCGCGGAGATTGTGAACGCGGCAACCGCGGACCGAAATGGGATTCACTCGCTTCATGCCTACCGAGAAGATACGTGTGACGCGCTGATTGGTGACGCGTCACCCAGATCATCGTTCGGCGTCAAGCAACCGTTTCCTCGTTGCTCTCTGAATTCGACTCTTGCTGTTCATCCAGAGCGGCCGCTTCCTCCTCGGCCTTTTTTATTTCGTCTTTGTCGCGTTCCAAGTAGTCGCCGACGAGCTGTTCTTCCGTCAAGTCCGCTTCGGCGAAACGTAGCAATTGTCCCATCGGTTCGCGGTCATATTTGAAATCATCCAAGACAAACTTGTTCGCCTTGCCGTCGACTTCGAAGTGGATTTTGGCGATGCCTTTACTTTCCCATTTACGTTTATCGATCTTCGTGATCGATTCGATCGGGACCTCTTTACCTTTGCTGTTGCGGATCACAGATTCATCGCCTTCGACCCAAGTCCCCTGTCCGGACATGAACATCAAAAGCGCTGGGATACCAACCAAGCTGCATAGCACGACCATCATGAACTGGCTGCCAATGTCGTGGCTGACGTCTTCGGCGGTTTTTGCCGGCGTGATGGTCGGCCAGCCTTTTTCCGCCGCCAGCTCTTTCCAGGCTTCCCGCCGGCCCTCCTCCGGCAGCTCCTCGTAGGCTTCGGCGATCGTCAGTTTCTTTGGATAGGCGACCAGTCCGTCGTAGAGGCACCAGCACGCGAATGCGGTGCAGCCCAAAAAGACCCACAGGAACTTCCGGAAAAACGGCTGGTGAACGTTGGCGCGAATCATGAAGATCGGATCGCAGTTGGGGGCATGTGGGTGGCGAGACCAACCATTATGCTTGAGATTCCCGCTTCGGAAAGATCTCCCCTCTGCTCATCGGAAACAGCAATGGCCGAGAAACCCTTGTTCAACCGCTTGGATCACATTGCCATTGTCGTCCGAGATACCGAAGAGGCCCTCGAGTTTTACCGCGATACGCTTGGGTTGCCGGTCGTTCTGAGCGAAACCATTACGTCGGGGAATGTCCGTTTGACTCATTTGGACATGGGGAACGTGCATCTGCAGCTGGTCCAGCCGCTGTCCGACGATCATCCGCTTCAGGACCATCTCAAACAGCACGGCGAAGGGCTGCATCACCTCTGTTTCCAGACCGATGATGTCTCCAAGACGCTGGCGGCGCTGCCCGAGCGGGGGCTCCAGGCAAAGTCGGACACGCCGCACGACGCGCCACGCGGGCGAAAAGCCGGCTTTGTGGATCCGTCGAGCGCACGCGGAGTGATCTGGGAGATGACCGGACCGATGTGACTCGGTGTTTTCGAGAATCGCCAAAACGTTTCACGGGGCCAAGTGTGAGCGTTTCGGATTTCATTTTCTTTTCGTTTCAGGTCAGGATCTTTGTCGTACCAGCTCATCATCATGCGGCATGCGAAGAGTGATCATGGTGATCCTTCGCTTTCCGATCACCAGCGACCGCTCAATGCTCGCGGTCGTCGAGATGCGCCGCGGATGGCGGCTTGGCTGGATGATCGGGCGATGGTGCCCGATGTGATTTTGGCGTCTGATTCGCAGCGGACGATGGAGACCGCAGAACGGATGTTGAAACAGTGGACGAGTTCGAGTGAGCTCGTTGCTTGTGACACGCTTTACTTGGCGAGCCCCGAGAGCATGCTCGGAACCCTTGCCACCGAGCATCGAGACGGACGTCGTGTCCTGTTGTTGGGTCACAACCCGGGGTGTTCGATCCTCTCCTCGCACCTCGCGGGGGTACGGTTGGAAATGCCGACCGCTGCGATGGCCGTCTTTGACGTTTCGACTTCGGGGCCGGAGGCTCGCTCGCCGATGCGAGACATTGGTGCCAGCGCGAAGTGCGCGCTGCTGTCGTTTGTGACACCCAAGTCTCTTTCCGAACCGAATTTTTGACGTGTTGCATGACGCTGATTTGATCGCGATGACGGAAGCCGAAGGACGCTGGCTCGTGTGGCTGGTATTTGCCGCTGCTGCGATCGGCCACGGCGGCATTCACATTGCGATTTACAATCGCATCAATGGTCTCGGCTGGCCGCGGCGACGGATCAAGCGGCTGGTGAAAGTGTTCTTTGTCAACACGATTGTGCTGCCGGTTCTGATCGGTTGGATGAATGCCGAGGCGTTGACGGAGTTGTTGAAAGGCCGCGGCGACTGGGGAACGCTGCACCCGCTGGCGTTGGGCTACGGCATCGTGTGTTTGTCGAGTTGGGTTTGGCTGGGTGTGCCTTGGCTGGTTTTTCGACCCGTTTTTGGCGTCGGCTGGGTCCAGGCCAAGCTTAGCCGGAACGTCATTGATGTTCAGCAAGCGGTCGGTCGCCGGCTTGCGCTGACGTCCAAAGCAGCGTTCGAATCGCAGTTACCGCTCAACCAGTTGCTGGAGCTTTCGGTTGAACAGGTGGAGCTTCCGGTGCGAGGATTACCAGCGGGGCTTGATGGTTACCGCATCGCGCATCTTTCGGACATTCATCTCACCGGCGAGATCCATGCCGACTATTCGCGTTTCGTGATTGAGCAAGCAACGCAGGCGCGTCCGGACCTGATCGCTTTGACCGGTGATATTATCGATCATCAATCATGCATTGATTGGCTGCCGGAGATTTTTGGCGACGCGGAGGCCCCTGACGGCTGTTACTTCATCCTGGGCAACCATGACACTCGGGTGTCGGATTCGTGGGAGACTCGGCGTTCGATGGATCAGGCCGGCTGGGTGGATTTGGGCAGCCATATCCTGCGTGTCCCACTGCGGGGTGTGACGTGCGACATCATCGGAAACGAATACCCTTGGTTTGAGAGACCCGATCGCGTCCCGTCTGATGCCGAGTTCCGGGTGCTGCTCAGTCACAGTCCCGACCAGTTTCGCTGGGCAAGCGAGCAGGGAATAGAGCTGATGCTTGCTGGGCACACGCACGGAGGTCAGGGACGGCTTCCGCTGGTTGGGCCCATTCTCAGCCCCAGTTTTCATGGCAGCCGGTACGCATCGGGGCAGTTTTATCGAGCTCCGACGACGATGCACGTCACGCGGGGTTTGGGTGGAGTGCACTTGTTGCGAATCAACTGTCGTCCCGAGTTGTCGTTGCTGACACTTCGCGCCGAGTCTCGGTAGATTCGGCGTGGGCACATTAGTTCACTTCCTCGGCGAATCGTTCATGCGAGGAGGTTGCACGGGACGAATGACTACCGGTTCAGTGGGAGATGGAAGCGATGACGCGAGTTTCTCGCTGTGAAAGAGCCGGGGTTGTCGTGCCTGGCGGCTCTAAGGCGACTTTCCGGCCGGGCCGGAAATGGGATCGCAAACAATTTTGAAGATTCCGTGTAAGCACGGTTGACTGTTGGCAGGTTGGTCGCAAGAATTCCCGCCCACGTTTGAGGGACGGACGGCAATCGTCCAACTTTCGAACGTAACTGATCATTGACAATTTGGTGGTGAAACTTCTGTTGAGTTCAGCAAAAGCGAGATCGCTGTTGCTGCTCGGAGCTTCGGTTCTGGGTGGTGAATATAAATAGCGGTTTGCTGGGGCGGTTAACCGACCGTCCCTGCCAGAGAAACTTTCGGTTTAACTTTGATTTCTCCATGGGATCGCAATTCGTTGCGGTGTCATGTGAATCGATACAAAATTGAAGGGTTTGATCCTGGCTCAGAATGAACGTTGGCGGCGTGGATTAGGCATGCAAGTCGTGCGAGAAGTGTTTTTTGCTTGCATTGAACACGGACAGCGGCGAAAGGGAGAGTAACGCGTGGTTACATGCCTCAGAGACCAGGATAGCGTTGGGAAACTGGCGGTAATACTGGATGATATCTTCGGATCAAATGGTGTGATTCCGCTCTGAGATTGGACCGCGTACTATTAGCTTGTTGGTGGGGTAATGGCCTACCAAGGCTGCGATGGTTACCGGGTGTGAGAGCATGGCCCGGCTCACTGGGACTGAGACACTGCCCAGACACCTACGGGTGGCTGCAGTCGAGAATCTTCGGCAATGGACGAAAGTCTGACCGAGCGACGCCGCGTGCGGGATGAAGGCCCTCGGGTTGTAAACCGCTGTCAGTTGGGAGGAAAGCTTTGTGAAGAGCAAAGCTTGACCGATCTTCAGAGGAAGGACGGGCTAAGTTCGTGCCAGCAGCCGCGGTAAGACGAACCGTCCAAACGTTATTCGGTATCACTGGGCTTAAAGCGTACGTAGGCGGCCTGTCAGGTCGGGTGTGAAATCCCACGGCTCAACCGTGGAACTGCGCCCGAAACCTACAGGCTTGAGGAAGACAGGGGTGTTGGGAACTTATGGTGGAGCGGTGAAATGCGTTGATATCATAGGGAACACCGGTGGCGAAGGCGCAACACTGGGTCTTTTCTGACGCTGAGGCACGAAAGCTAGGGTAGCGAACGGGATTAGATACCCCGGTAGTCCTAGCCGTAAACGATGAGCACTGGGTTGAGGGGACTTCCACATCCTCTCGGCCGTAGCGAAAGCGTTAAGTGCTCCGCCTGGGGAGTATGGTCGCAAGGCTGAAACTCAAAGGAATTGACGGGGGCTCACACAAGCGGTGGAGGATGTGGCTTAATTCGAGGATACGCGAAGAACCTTATCCTAGATTTGACATGCTTGAGAGTCTCTATGAAAGTAGAGAGTGCCCTTCGGGGAGCTCTTGCACAGGTGCTGCATGGCTGTCGTCAGCTCGTGTCGTGAGATGTCGGGTTAAGTCCCTTAACGAGCGAAACCCTTATCTTTAGTTGCCAGCGGGTAA
>JBCBOO010000249.1:0-10053 GCA_039821235.1 Planctomycetota bacterium | reverse complement strand
TGCAAAATGAGGGGTCCGAATGAATGGTGTTCATGTGGGTTTAGCCAATGTATTCCTGGAGTGCTGCCTGGTGAGCATTTTTCAGCCGTTTGAGAGACCGGCGATAGCGTTTTTTGGCTGCTTCGTACTCAATATCCAGCTCCATCGCGGCCTCTCGAATCGACTGGTCCTCGAAGTGCACTAGCGTCAGGATCTCGCGTTCATACTTGGGCATCTTCGAAACAATTTCTCGCATTTTTTTCTGTAGCTGCTTGCGATCGATCTTCTTGCCAACCGAAGAAAGCGATTCGGTCAACTCTTGCACGCGAACACGCGACAGTGTGTCCAAATCATGTTCTCGCCGTGTATCACGACATTGCCGTTCGATGTGATGGCGGTTTACCCCCCAAATCACTCGCCTTACCAACCGTCGCAACCAGACTTTTGGCGGCAGCACAACCTCCGCCAAATACGGCTCGATCTCTTCGGAGTACTTGAAGAATACATCCTGAATGATGTCGGACTCGGAAACTCGACGTTTCACCCGGGGGTCCATTCGGAACCGAGCCATTTCCTTCAACTGTTTGCGGTGGCGTTCAAAAAACTCAGCGCGAGCCTGTTGACCGCCCTCTCGCAGTGTCTCTAGATCGGCGGCCTCCTTTTCGCTTAGTTGAATGCTCACTTCTTTCGCACGTTTCTAAAAACAGAGTTCAAAAAACAGCCGCCCGTTCAACCGCAAGAGATCGGTACATTGAAATTTAGGTCATCCCAAACCAAGGGCCGCGCATCCAAAATTGATCGGTGAGCTTTCGTCTTCATCCGCCCGGTTGTTGTAATGATACGATTTGCAACGATTGAGAGGATCGTTTGAGGGCAAACTGCTTCTTCCCGATGTTGAATGCGCACTTTGGCCTGAAACGAAGAAAAGCCGTGCCCGCTTCGTTGGAAGCGGACACGGCTCTGCGGGAATCTTCGTCGGGCTTGGAACTTCTTAGAACAAGAAGATCGTATCGATGCCGAAGGTCGTTTGCTCATCGCCGTCATCCAATCCGGCGACCTGGTCGTCATCCCAATCGAAGCGAATTTCGGGTCGGACAATCACGTTGGCGTGCGGCCGAACATTGACGCCCATCGTCAAGGCGTAGATGTCGGTGTCGTTGCCAAAGTTGCTGTAGATGCCTTCCTGGTTGTACCACTCGAAGCGAGCTCCGGCGGCCAAGCAGTCACTGAGCGTGTAGATCAGGTACTGGTTGATCCCGAACGTGTTGGCAACGCCGTTGCTGTTGGCGTCCTCGGTGTCCAGGTAGTCGCTTTGGAAGATGTACTGAACGCTGTCCGTCAAAGCGACATCGGCGACGATCGAGTGCATGTAGCCTTGTGCACTGGTTCCGCCAGGACCATCGGCAAACCGACCACCGATGGTGGCGTAAGTCAGGCTGATGTCGTCGGAGAGTGCCAAAGAGGCTCCGCCAAGGAATGCGTCACCATTGTCTTCGAAACCGCTGTCCCAACCGAACACGTATCCGCCGTAGACTTCCAAGTCATCGCTGACCGACAACGTCGCCAACGCACCGGTGTGCGTAAACGGCTCGCTGTTGTACATCGTGTAGGCGTGGCTGTAGAAGAAGTTGTCCGGAGCCGTTACCACTTCCCAACCAATGATGGTGTAGAAGTGTCCGGCCTTGACCGTCAAATCTCCGTAGCCGGCTTCCAAGTAGACTTGTGGCAACGCGTGACCGTAGTCCGCACCGTTGTCCCAGTCTTCGTCCCAATGGCCGTTGCTGATACCGAACGCTTGCGTGTCAGGACCGTCGGTACCGTAGACGTAGTCGATACGTCCACCGATATCGAAACCGGAGGAAGTATCGATCGCCTTCTCCGCCCACAACCATGCTTGGTGCAGTTGGAAGTTGTCAGGACGGCTGTTGAAAAGTGGCAGCGCGTTGTTGTGGTAACCCATTTGCACCCAGCCGCCTGCCGCCCAGCCGCAGTTCTCGCCGAAGAGTGCGAAGGGCTCGCCCAAGTCGCAATCGAACAGATCCGTCAGCGCAAGTCCGCTGCCGCATCCGGAGTCGCAACCGCTGTCACACCCGCCATCGAAAGGCGTAAGTTCGCACCCGCCATCGCAGCCGGGTGTTTCACAGCCACATCCGGCTTCGATCCCGCAACCTGGGCCCATCGCCGGTCCCATGTCGCAATCGCAAGGTGTTTCACAGCCGCACGAAACATCTGATTCGCAGCAGACGGTGGCAACCTGCGAACCGGCTCCCGGTGTGGCCTGATACATTGCAGGTTCTGCCGATCCCGCAAGATTCCCGCCCGCCATCGCGGTGCCGCCAAAGCACAGAAGTGCCAGTGTCGTAAAGAGTTTTTGTCGTTTCATGAGTCTTCCCTTGCTGGTCCCCCGGAGTACGGCCGGGGGACAATCGTGGTAATGCGTTGGACTGGCCGGGGCGTCTCCGTCGTGGAGAACTCGTCGGTCTCCGCCAGGGAAAACACGCCCGCGGTGGCGGGATAGGAAACCCGCGGTCGCGAGTCGGGGTCACCGCTTGACCGTCTGCCACGAGAACTATCGGGATGCCAACGCACAAAAATTGACTCTTCCGTTTATTCGTATCTTCGCGATTCTGCCTGTCTTAACACTTGGTGTTAAACCGTGCGGGTCACGTCGCAATTGAGGCGCGAATTTTTGAGGAACGGTTCGCGCACAAAAAAACCACCGCTTGGGAAATCCCAAACGGTGGCTTGTTCGTGGATGCGAACCGAAGCTCACATCTGGACGATCTGGTTCTCGATTAGAACAGGAAGATCGTGTCGATACCGAAGGTCGTTTGATCTTCGCCTTCGTCGAGTCCTGCGACTTGAGCGTCATCCCAATCGAAACGGATTTCGGGGCGAACGATCAAGTTGGCGTGCGGGCGGTAGTTCAGGCCGAACGTCAGAGCGTAGATGTCGTCATCTTGTCCGACAGGGCTGAAGACGCCTTCCTGGTTGTACCATTCGAAGCGTGCACCGGCCGCCCAGCAGTCGCTGAGGGTGTAGATCAGGTACTGGTTGACGCCGAAGGACTCACGAACGGTCGCACCAGCGTTGTCTTCGGAAGACAGCACGTCGCTTTGCAGGATGTACTGCAAGTTGTCCGAAACCGCGTAGTCGGCAACGATCGAGTGCATGTAGCCCTGCTCGCTCGTTCCACCAGGACCGTCTGCGAAACGTCCACCGACGGTGGCGTAAGTGATCGACAGAGCGTCGCTGAGCGAGACCGAAAGACCACCGAGGAAGGAGTCGCCGTTGTCTTCGAATCCGCTGTCCCAGCCCAAAACGTATCCACCGTAGGCGGTCACATCATCGCTGACGTTGTACGTTGCGAGGATACCCGTGTGGGTAAACGGCTCGCTGTTGTACATCGTGTAGGCGTGGCTGTAGAAGAAGTTATCGGGAGCAGCAACGACTTCCCATCCGATGATGGTGAAGAAGTGACCCGCTTTGACCGAAAGGTCACCGTAACCGGCTTCCATGTACAACTGTGGGATGGCGTGACCGTAGTCGTTGCCGTTGTCCCAGTCGTTGTCCCAGTGATCGTTATTGATTCCGAACGCTTGGGTATCAGGTCCGTCGGTACCGTAAACGTAATCAATCCGTCCACCGATATCGAAACCACAGGAAGTGTCGATCGCCTTTTCGGCGTACAACCAAGCCTGGTGGAGTTGGAACTCATCCGGGCGGCTGTTGAAAAGTGGCAACGCGTTATTGTGGTAGCCCATTTGAACCCAACCACCAGCGCTGATTCCGCCGTGCTCGCCAAAGAGGGTCCATGGATCGCCCAGGCAGCAGTCGCCCAAAAGGCTTTGGACTCCGCATCCTGAGTCACATCCGAATGCCGAGTCACATCCACCTTCGCAGCCACCGTCACAGGTGTCTCCGCAGGGATCGCAACCGGCGTCAATTTGCTCGCATCCACATACCGGCTCACCGCAATCGCAGGAGGCGGCACAGTGCGAGACCAACTCAATCGAGTCGTTGGCGCTAGCGGTCATGCTGCTCGTGTAAGACGCGCAGGCAATCGCAGCCAGCATGGCAATCTTGCTTAGCTTCATCGCTTCAAATTCTCCCGAATTCCATTTTCTGGGTTCAAAAAAGGCAGGGCAACAACGTACGCCCGTGACCGAAGTACGCGGGCCGTTGAGACCCCAATTGGTCGGGTCAGCAGCACTCCCCCCGTCGCTGAACCGCCGTTCGAAACAAAACTGAGCCTCAGCTCTGTTCAATCTGTTGCGATGATCCGTTGCGATGACGGGAGCTACGTCGTGACCTTCTGACGCGTCGCCTCTGTCGTCAGCTGACTTATCGGAAGGCTTCGATCGGGATTTGGGACCTAAATCGCTGATTTGACGCTGCTCCCCCCGTTGGCAGTCCATCTGGTACTGATGGAGCCACTTCGACGACTGGGCAAGCTGTTCGTGTCAGCGAATGATTGCAGCTCGTGCGGGACAGGCAACTTACCGAATCCCGGCTGACTCCAAGCGGAGTTGACGCTGCTGTTCAAAGAGCACGATCCCCACGGTCGTCGCTAGATTCAGACTCCGAACGACCGCATGTGTCGAAAGACGTAATGCGTTCTCTTGATGGGGCTGAACGATCGACCGCGGCAAACCTTTCGATTCGCTGCCGAAAACGAAACAGTCCCCCGCCTGAAACTCGGCGTCCCAAATCTCTCGTTCCGCGAACCGAGAGAAATAGAAAGTTCGGTTCGGAGGCATTTGGCGGGTCACCTCTTCCCACTGATCGACCTGCTGCAGATCGAGGTGTTTCCAGTAGTCCAGCCCCGCGCGGCGAACGCGTTTTTCGCTCAAGTCAAACGATGCCGGCTTCACGATCCAAAGCTTGGCGCCCACGGCGACGCAGCTGCGTCCAATGTTCCCCGTGTTCTGCGGAATTTCGGGCTGGTGCAGCACGACGTGGGCAATCGGGGGATTCGGATCGGCGAATTCTGCGGGAGTCGTGGTCATGGCTGCAGCGGAGTTTCATCGAGGAACCAGTCGGCGAACAAGCTATCCGATACCATGGAGAACGCCAGCGGTTGTCGGAGCCTGCCGGGACCCGTTGGAGGGTTGCAAGGGGGCAGATCGACGTGACACACTGTCCAGGACCGCACCCTTTTCTCACTTCGCTCCGCTGATCCATCGTTCTCCATGCCGATCCAAGTCACCTGTCGCCATTGCTTGAAACGTTTTCAGGTCAGCGACAAATTCGCCGGCAAGTCGGGGCCCTGCCCTAACTGTAAAAAGACGATCGAGATTCCCAAAGAGGGCGAAGAAGTCGTCATCCACGCGCCCCAGGATGACGGGCCGAAGGACAGCACCGGGACCAGTGTCCTCAAGCCCATTCGGCGACAGGAAACCGACGTCACCAAACGGGGTCTCTTTCTCACGATCGGTTCGGTGGCATTCGTTTTTCTCTGTGCGATCGTCATCCGATTCATGGGGCTGGGCGAAACAGCACTCTTCGGAGCTCAGTTTGTAGGGCTGCTCGCGCTCGCACCACCATTGGTCTGGGCGGGGTACTCGTTTCTTTATGATCAAGACCGCGAGCCCTACGTCGGTCCCGAACTGCGCAACCGCGTGCTCATCTGTTCGGCCATCTTCGCCGTGCTATGGTGCGTCTATGCATTTGTTCCCGCCTACCTGTTCGATTTGGAACAAGCCGCTCATATGTCTTGGACGGTTTTTGGAATCACGCTGTGTGCCATGATTGCACTGGGCGCCCTCGCGTCGGCCGGCACCTTTGAGATCGAGTACTTCAGCGGCGTCATTCACGCCGGCATGTACTTCATCGCCATCTTGCTCTTGGCGTTGACCAGTGGCGTGATGCTGGCCGGTGAACTGCCGAGCACGCCATGAGTGACTGCGTGGATCGACCCCCTCAGCATCTTCCAGCCTATCTGGATTTTCCAGAGGTCGCGCTTTTGCACCGCGGCGGCTCCGGTAGCGATTCACTCATTCGCATCCCGCCGTCGCAGAGCGTTCCACTGACTCCGCGTGTTCGTCGACTGCTGGACTCAGCCCCGTTGCGACGGCTTGGCGAGATCAGCCAACTCGGCATGGTTTCGCTCGTGTATCCGGGCGCCAAACATTCACGTCTCGAACACACGCTTGGCGTCTATCAAAACGCGCTTCAATTTCTCTCGCGATTTCTCGGTCATAACGGGACGGCTGCGGAACTTGACGCACAATCGTGCGATGCGTTCCTGTTCGCCGCTCTCGTTCATGATGCCGGGCATTGGCCGTTTTGCCATCCCATCGAGGACATGCAGCTGGAGACGCTACCGCGTCACGAACAACGCGTCGCCAGCCTGATTCACGAAGGCGAATTGGCCGCATGCTTGGAAAAGGACTGGCAATGTAGCGCGGATCAAGTGATCGCGCTGCTGACACAGAAACCGATTGAGCACACGGAAACGGCGATGCGGTTTCTCGGCAGCTGTCTCAGCGGTCCGATCGACATCGACAAGTTGGATTACCTGCAGCGCGATAGCTTGCACTGCGGCGTCGACTACGGTCGACAGTTTGATGCGGCGCGGCTGATCAGTTCGTTGGTGATCGATCCCGAAACTCGCTTGTTGGCCGTCGGTCAAAAGGGACGCACCGCGGCCGAGATGATGGTCTTCGCACGCTACATCATGTTTAGCGAAGTCTACTGGCATCACACCGTTCGTTCGGCGACGGCCATGTTGCAACGAAGCGTGTTTCTGCTTCGCAACCGAATGGATCTGCCCGCTATGTTGAAACTCGCCGATGCCGAGTGGATCAGCATCCTTCGCCGCGCCGCTCAGGGGAGCCTCGCTGAACCCATGGTCGAGGGGCTGTTCGGGACCCGCCGTCATTTGTTCAAGCGAATGGCGGAATTTAGCATTCTCGAAGGTGCCTCCATTCATTCTCGACTCGCTCGCCGACCGTACTGGTGGTTGGTCGCCTTTGCCGAGCAACTCGCTGAAACCATCCGCCATCAACACGGACTGGCAATCGCACCCGAAGACCTCCTGATCGATGCACCTCCGGTCAAACTGGAAGTCGACATCAATACCTCCGTGGTTTTCGAAGAGCGGTCCTCCGTCAAGCTCGGCGATGTCTCACCCGTGGCGGCGGTCTTGGCCCGCGAACAGTTCGACAACTATGTCAAACAGGTGCGCGTGTTCGTTCGGCCGGATCTTCGCGGACCCCTGCGAGACACCTTTTCCAAACCGGCCGCCTTCACCGACCTCTTGAGCCAGTGCATTGATCTCACGGAGCAACAGTGGGCATGAGCATCGAAACACAAATCAGCGGCATCTCGGTAAAGGTCTATTCAACCTCCAGTGATGCTTCCGAAGCGGTCGCAAACGAAATCACCCAGGAAATCACAACGCGAGACCACTGCGTTTTGGGTCTCGCAACCGGAGGCACTCCCGTTGGATGTTACCAGCGACTCGTTGAGCAACATCGAAATTCGGGACTGTCGTTCGCCGACGTGACGACGTTCAATTTGGATGAATACATCGGACTTGCCGCGGATCATCCACAAAGCTATCGAGCCTTCATGCAGACTCAGCTGTTTGACCATGTGGACGTACGACGGGAGCGGACTTGGATCCCGAACGGAGTCGCGGAAGACGTCTCTTTGGAATGCACCACCTACGAGTCTCGCATTCGCGAAGCCGGTGGGATCGATCTCCAGCTTCTTGGACTCGGCCACAACGGCCACATCGCATTTAACGAACCGGGGTCCCCACTTGAGAGTCGAACTCGCCAAGTCGAATTGACCCCGGAAACCATTCAGAAGAACGCCCGATTCTTTGCCGACGATGAATCGGTTCCCCGACATGCGATCACGATGGGCATCGCAACGATCTTGGAAGCCCGACGGATCGTCATGCTCGTGACCGGGTCATCCAAAGCGGCCGCCGTTTCGGCAATGGTTGAAGGCCCCGTCGGCGTGGAATGCCCCGCCTCACTTTTGAGGAATCACCCACGGGTTCAGTTGATCGTGGACGAAGCGGCCGCGGGTAAACTCGATGTGAGCTAAAGCTCGCCTTTCAAACCACGCTCGTAGTACTTGTGCGTGATGTTGTCTTGGTTCTCTAACAACCAATCGATGGACGGTTCGTTGCCCATCGCCTTGGCGATGGCCTGTGTCATGGCCTTGCGATGGATCTCAAAGAGAGCCTTGTGATCCAAGTCTTCCGCGGTGGACACACCCGGGTTCAGCCAAACGCTGCAGATGATTCCCAAATCGTTCGCCTTCTCCTTGGGAATGTGGCCCGCCCTCACGGCGTCCAACACTCCATTCGCGATCGCCGCTTGAACGGTGCCCATCAAGATGTTGGTGTAGGCATTGTCTTTAACGGTCACCTTGCTGACCATCAGCGTCACGGGCCGCACTTGAACGTCCGTGTTGAGAATCGCAAAGACCTTGCTGTGGCCTGCGGACTGGTTCCCGGTCAATGTTGCGATCGCGGTTCCCACGGGGCCATCCAGCTCGCCGATCACCACTTCGGGTTCGGCGGCCGTGAACGGAGGTCCGCCGGCGACCAAACACTCACCCGTACGCATCACAATTCGCTCGCTCATCAATGAAATCCTTGGAAAGTGGGAGTTAGGACGCCGCTGAGCGTAACCACTGATCGACCGTCCGCAAAGTGTTGCAAACCAACGAAGCAGACCTTTCAATTAGTGGTTCGTCATAAATTCATTGCTGGTCAGCAAACTCCAAACGAAGTCCTCCAGCATCGCACTGCGTTCCGGCTCCTGATCACTCGCAAGTTCCTGCTGCCAATAAGCTTGTTCGTCTTGAGAGGGTTCACGGGTCAACGCGGCCTGATAGAACGTTCGCACTATCACGCCCGTGGAAGCTCCCGAATTCACAAGTGTCGCAAGTCGCCCCTCGGCGGACTTGAGCCTCTCGTTAATCAGGCGTCCGTTCAGTAGATGCAGTTTGCGTGGCAAGCCGCCCGTCGCCGCTCCGGCCGTCTCCGACTCACAAGAACCTTCACGCGAGCATCGGCCCAAGACATCCAGCGACTGAGAGGGCGTTTTTGGATCAACCAAAGTCACCGCCCGAGTCCCTAATGGCAAATCGCCATACCGCTCTGGGACGCCCAAAACATCTGAAATCGCATCGGCGAGGACTTCAGGGGGCAACGATCGACTCCGAAAATGAGAGTAGAAGTGATCCACGGAACTTGCTCCCGCACGTTGCTCACCACTCCGGCCGTAAGCATCGCTGAGTGCGATGCGTCGCAAGACATCACGGAACTGAAAACCACCGTCAACAAAATCAGCTGCCAGCTCATCCAGTAACTCCGGGTGCGTCGCCGGATTGGTATCGCGCAAGTCATCGACCGGCTCCACCAGTCCACGCCCCATCATGGCTTGCCAAAGCCGATTCACCATCGCTTTGGCGAAGAACGGATTCTTTCCCGTGGTCAACCAATTCGCATACTCGGCACGCGGATCGTCCGTGGGCTGCAAGAAATGCTGACCTGGAATCCTGGGCACCGCCTCGTCACCGGTGCGAGGATGGACGACCTTGCCGCCGGCGTTCTCCGCGATCACCCTTCCGACGCGGACTTTTGCAAAGATCGCGGCAAGCCCGTGGTAATCGTCTTGGGTCCAACGATCGAGTGGATGGTTGTGGCAGTTCGCACAACGCACCCGCGCTCCCATAAACAGTTCGCTCGCAAATTCCGCCTGCAGCCTTGGATTGGAATGGGTACGGTAAAAGTTGGCGGCACCGTTGACGTGCGTGTCGCCCGACGCGGTCAGCAACTCCCTCGCGATCTTGTCGTAGCCCACGCGCCCCGCGATCTGCTCACGAAGCCAACGGTGATAGACTTGGATCGAGGTCGGATCTTTCGGTTGGGATGAAATCCGCAACCACGTCGCAAACTTGTAAGTCCAATAGTCGACGAACGCGTCCGACATCATCAGTCGGTCCACCAAACGTCCTCTTCGCGCGGCGACCGATTCTCGCTCAAAGGTCTCGATTTCGTCTTCGGTCGGCAGACGACCGGTCAAATCGATCGTGACACGCCTCAAG
>JBCBOO010000248.1:0-10062 GCA_039821235.1 Planctomycetota bacterium | reverse complement strand
AGGCTGGCGTTCCCATGACGCTGCCCATCTGAGTTTCAGATCCACCGGAACCACCAGCCGTACCAAAGTCCTGTCAGTCGGCGGAGTCGCCGATGAGAAGCGAGCGAAGCAAAGCTACGACGGGACCAGTATCATCAAGACACGGCGCAGTGAGGGCAGCGATGTTCCCGGTTCGATAGGATCCTTTGGTACGGCTGGTGGTTCCGGTGGATCTGAAACTCAGATGGGCAGCGTCATGGGAACGCCAGCCTATATGCCGCCCGAACAAGCGCTCGGTGAGATCGACATGCTTGATCAGCGAGCCGACGTGTTCGGTCTGGGCGCGATTCTCGCGGAGATCCTGACCGGTAAGCCACCCTACGTGGGCGATGACTCAACGCAGCTCTACCGCATGGCCAGCCGAGGGAAGTTGGCTGACTGTTTTGAGCGTTTGGAAGATTGTGGCGCCGACTCAGAGCTGATCGACTTGGCCAAGCAATGCTTGGAAACGGAGCCCTCGGATCGGCCGAAAGATGCTGGAGTTCTCGCCCAGCGGGTTGAGCAGTATCAGCAATCTGTGGAATCGAAGTTGCGAGAGACCGAAATCCAGCGGGCTAGCGAGTCGACTCGAGCCGAAGAGCAGCGCAAGCGATTCAAGGTCACTCTGGGGCTGAGCACCGCAGCCGTTCTAACACTGCTGGCCGGCATCGCAGCCACACTCTGGCAAGCGAACAATGCTTTCAAGCAAACCGAAATCGCAGAGTCGGCGAACAAAGAAGCTACTGTCGAGAGAGACAAGGCCCTCGAATCAGAACTGGAAGCCGTCAAAGCAAAAAAAGAAGCCGAGCAAGCTCAGGCAACCGCAGAAGAAGAAAAACGCATCAAAGACGAGATCGCCAAACAACGCCGCCGTGAACTTTATGCCTCCGACATGCAGCTTGCCGATCAGCTTTACCGAGGACAAAACGGTGAGCAGAATCGCATCGAACAGATTCTGGCATCATGGATCCCAGTGGACGATCAAGAGGATCTTCGCGAGTTCTCCTGGCGTTATCAATGGAATCGTCTTTTCACAAGCGCCGACACCGTTGTGCCGGAGTGCAAAGGGGTCGCGATCACGCCGGCAGGCAAAATGGTTGTCACGGATTCGAGTGGCTTGCACGAGGTCGACGAAAACGGACAGAAACAGGAGCTGATCCGTTGGACGCTCGAAGATCCCGTTTCGTGGTTCTCCCCTGACGGACGATGGGTGGCAGCAAAGTTTGATTCAGGTTTCGACCTTTACCACATCGAGAGTCGTACAAAAGCTCTTTCGCTTCCGCTGAAAGGGACGTGTTCCTTTTCATCGAACGGGAAATACTTAGCGGCATGGAACAACGGGGCGCAAGTTGACTCGCTGGCTCCGGATGAGGATGCCATTCCCGTCTGGCAACTGGATGGAGAAAAGGCACAGCCCATCGCTCCGCTTATCATTGGCGAAATGAAACAACTGCCAGCCACGGGTGACAGACTCACGTTGGGCAATGATGGAAAGTCATATCTACTCCACGAAAGTCCCGACGACTCGACTCACCAAGTGGCCGCGTTCCTGGATGGAAACCCGGAACCTGTGCGCTGGAGAAACCGCGGGCCGGCCATCTGTGCCTGGTCGCCGGACGGCAGGATCATTGCCAGCACAGTAGTAGGTGGCGGTGTCGACTTGCGATTGACCTCCGATGTGGCAGCGAAGCGAACGCTCCGGAAATTAACGTTTTCGTCTCATGGGAAGTTGAATACGACGCCTCGTTTTACGCCTGATGGAAAACTCCTTGTGACGATTGGAACGGATGGATCAATCGATCTTTGGGATGTGTCGGCATTGGCTGATGCCGCCAAACGTTTCGATATCCAACGGCAAGAACCTTCCGAAGAAGGCGATGCTTTCGAACCATCCATTGAGTCCGTGACGCTGCCCCGATTGGTTCGCACGATTAAGGGCGTTCCCAATCAGACTTCAAGCACCAATGCTGCGTTAGGTTTGTCTGCTGATGGAGGCCAGCTTGTCGCTCTTGCATCGCCGTCTCCAGGGACAGCCAAGCGGTGGGATCTGGACAATATCCGCGGAAAGTACGAAGTCGCTACCATCACGGAGGACTTGTACGGTTGGACCGTGCCGTTAGACACACGGCCGAATGAAGTACGAGGCAAAGACTTGGTGATCGGCAGAATTCTCCCGGATGACATCGTAAAAGGAAATGTAGACTCGACCGATCGAATAGTGGCTCTCTTTGACGCCGAGAAAGGAGATTGGTTTACAGTAGGCAATCCTGAAACACCGCATGGTTTCATGCAACGGACCAAAGGATCGTTCGGCAGCTTGGTACGTTTTCAATTGGAAAACTCGGACGGCGAGAAACACGAAGTGACGCTTCGTCGAAGCCGGCGAGGCATCGCCCTAAGCTCGGTCTCCGGTTCCGTGGCATTTGCACCGGATGGAAAGAACGTCATCTTGTCCGATGCCATTCTTGGTGCGACGCAACTGAATCTGAAG
The DNA here is from genome assembly GCA_039821235.1 of Planctomycetota bacterium. Taxonomy (GTDB): domain Bacteria; phylum Planctomycetota; class Planctomycetia; order Pirellulales; family Pirellulaceae; genus Stieleria. The sequence continues at coordinate 7,553 of JBCBOO010000248.1, read as the reverse complement.
ACGAACGAAGCGATTCGCTATCCGGAAACAGGATTTTCCGCGGTCTATTCTCCTGACGGTCGCCTGGTTGCGATCGACGGTGTGTATGCCATTTCCATTCGCAATGTTGAGTCGGACACAGAACTCTACCAACTGGATAGCGTAATCGATGCTGATTGGAATCTAAAAACAGGCCCTGGTCGCCTGGCGTTTTCGCCCGACGGAAAGTTCCTGGCGCACGTCAAATACAGCTTTCGCCAATCATTGCGATCCGACCTAAACGTGTGGCGAACCAGCGACTTCGAAAAGATCGGTGGCGGCCCCCTGGACCAAGAGGACTTCTTGATGGAGACGCTCGCTTTTTCGCCGGACAGTTCCCGTTTGTTGGTAGGGGATGAGCGTGGGCGCGTTCAGATTTGGGACACAGCCGACTGGACGCAGCAGGAGTCATTGCAAACGTCGCAACAGAGCCTCAGTTCCTTGGCAATTTCGTCGGATGGAAAGCAACTGGTTACTGGCCCCGGTGGTAGTGGTGGTGGTGTTTGCATTTGGGATCTGGAAACCAGGGAAATGCTTCGAAAACTCAGTTCGCCCCCAATCGGCTATTTGACGCTTTCCCCGGACAACCGAACGCTGGCGGTCGGTTGCCTCAATAACAACGTTGTTTTGTGGGACCTCGAGACAGCAAAGCAGTTGCAGACCGTTCCGGCTCATTCCGATTGCGTTTGGGGTGTCGCTTTCTCGAAAGATGGCAATCGACTGGCAACGATAAGCCTCGATGGCGTCCTTCATTTCTGGGACGCCGCCTCAAATGCAGAAATCGAACAAGACCCAAATACACTGCAGGCCCTGTTGCGCCTGGGGCTCTGGCGGTTCGAGCAGGAACGCTACGAGGACGCTGAAGCGTTGTTTTCCAAAGTCTTCGAGCTGAACGAGGAGGCTCAGCATTTCAACGAAAAACAACTTTCAGAGATGAGACGTAACCACGCGACGGCATTGAAACGCCAGGCCCAATAAATGGAACAATTCGGTCGCTGGGACGAAGCGCTCCGGAACTGCTTCACCGGCGAGTAATCTCAAACGAGCGCTGTTCATAGCTCGCAGGTGTCCCCAGGAAGACTGACGAACGGCGAATGGGGAACAGGCGGAGCAGTGTTTATCACGGAGTCCTTGATAACGGACGGTCTCGCGTGAAAGTGGCTAGAAACCGCATGAGAATCCCCCGAAAAACCGGAGAATTTCACATCGAGTTGATGGACGGAAACACTCGCTTTTTGCGGTGTTTCCCAACGTTTTTGACGCAATGAATTGAAGTTGGATTCGATAACGATCTGACCCAACGAATTGTTGATTGAATCAACCGAATTTGAATTCTCACGGAGATCGATATGCTGACTTCACCTTGGTTTCATTGGAATTATGACTTGGTCTCCGCGTCCAAGAATGCACCACCCATTCGGAAGGGGTTCGTCGGTTACGCGGCGAGAATTCTGCAATTGGCTTTGATCCACCAGGGCTTTTCACTTCCCAAGTCGACGGCCAAGCACGGCAGTCCTGATGGACGATACGGCCAGGAAACGAAAAGCCAAGTCATGGTGTTTCAAAAACGGCACAAACTCTCGCGTGACGGAGTCGTTGGTCAGAACACGATGAAGAAACTCGATGAGTTGATTCGTGATCGTTGGGTTGCTCCCAAGCCGATCGGTGGGCCGGGAGATGCTGTCAAGGCTACTGACAACGCACGAATAGCTATCTTGCAAACGCTAAGCAGTAGTTTCGTTCAGAACATCAACTTTCATTTCCAGGGAACGTCCATCAGTGGTCGCCATTACGTCGCGGTCCAGCAAGCGGTATATGACGACGTTATTCAAGTCGAGACAAAGAAACTTCATTACGGTCTCGGAAAGTACATTCCTTCGGAAGACCTCGTGCAGCTTCCCTTTTACACCGCCAACACTTACAAGCGTCGTTCGGCGATTGTGCATGAGCTGACACATGCGATTATTGACCAGCGTGCGATCACGATGACGACCGTCAAGTCGGAATCAATCGCTTGGATCGCCCAGTGTCTTTTCCTGCAAATGAATGGAGTTGACGAGCTGAGGCCTGGATTCGGCATGGTGGCGTGGCCCGTTTACGCCGCCGCGAACAGTTGCGCGAGAAGTTGGCGTAAAAGCCATCGCTTTCAAGACTACCAGGTCGACGAGTTGGCGACTGCGATTAAAAGCGTTCCTCAATATGCGGCTCAACCGTCGTTCGTGGGCGATGGATTCGCAACCGCAGTTTGAGACGGGAACCGAGTAGAGTCCTTGAAGAGAAAGCCAAGGACGGTGAGACCGTCCTTGGCTTCCGACGAGACCGGGGCAACGTCCCGTCACAACTACAATCGAAGTTTCAACGTTAGACCCGCCATGACTTTGGAAAGAATGCGGCAGAAACTTCGCTGCGACGTTAGCTCGCCACTTGGAAAGTGCGTCGATGTTGGCCATCGATTTTCAACGCCACCTGCCCCTCTCTCGAGGTCCCTTACGACCACGCATGAATCCTGGGGCAGGAGAGATAGCTCGGTTGGTTAGTTCTTGATCCCCCATCCCGAACTGTTCTTACAGATCCTGGAAATCATCCGATAACTCACTTCGGCAATCAAGAAGTGGTGACCGTTTCTTCGGTGAGCGTACGCCGCGCGATGTCATCGACGGAGCGCGGGTAGGTCGCTTTCGTTTCGGCGAATTCGACCGAAGCGTCGAGGGCATCGAGCATCTTTTGCGTTTGGGCATGGAAGTGCAGGAACGCTCCCATGATGTTGTGCGCGTACTCAAACTTCGTTGGCCCCATCAAGGCGGCACGCAGAAAGTTGCGAACGTAATACGGACGAGTGGTTTTGTCTTTTAGCAGTCGCCAAGAGACCGTTCGGAACCCTTTGAACATGCGTCGAAATTCCCAGCCATTGGGCACATGCTTGTTTTGAATCTTTAGCCGTTTGGTGGTGTCGATCACGCGCGCCATGTACGCCTTGGGCGAGTAAACGTGTTCGATAATGCGACGCAGTTCCTGGTAGATTTCAACACGATCGCGCTGCGTGACAAAATTGAGTCCACTGATGGTTTGGTCTTTCGATTCGTTACTCCGCAGTTCGTAGAGTTCTCCTCCATCGGAGATCCACTGGTGGTTGGAGTCGATCAGTCGTCGCTCTTTTGCAAGTCTGCGTGTCAGCTGGGTATTGGGCAGGGCGCTCAATAGCCCAACCATCGAAAGCGAGATGCCGCTTTCTTGAATGAACTGAATCATTGGACCATCGGTGCCGGGTTTGTCAGTATCAAAGCCGATGATCAGTCCGGCAGCGATGGAGATACCGTGGTCATAAATCGTACGGACACGCTCGATGATCGGCTGGACGGTGTTGATTTTCTTTTGCGTGTGAATCAGTGTTTCTTCATCGGGTGACTCAATCCCCAAGAACACGTAGCGAAACTGAACGTCGCGCATCAGTTCCATCAGCTCTTTGTCATCCGCCAGATTGAGACTGGCTTCGGTTGAGAAGACAAACGGGTAGTTGTGTTCTTCCGACCAGTCTTTGATAGCGTGCAGAAGTGGTTTGATGAGCCGTCGATTTCCGATGAAATTGTCATCCGTAAAATCAACCCAGCCGCGATAGCCAAGGTCATAGAGTCGTTGCAACTCTTGGATGAACTGCTCGGGTTTCTTGACTCGTGGGACACGACCGAATAATTCGATGATGTCACAGAATTCGCAGTTGTATGGGCATCCCCTCGAAGACTGCACGCCGACATGCAGGTAGTCGTCGAACGAGATCAGGTCAAATCGCGGTGCAGGCGTCTTAGTGACATCGGGTTTTTGTGGAGACTGGAAGGTGCCGCTCGGTTTTCCGTTCCTCCACGCATCCAACCACATTGGAATCGTCGCTTCGCCTTCGCCGCAGACGACGGCGTCCGCGTCGGTGTAGATCTGCGGTTGGCTGGTCGGATCGGGACCACCGACGGCGATGAATTTAGACTCTGCTCGGGCGCGCCGAATCAATGCAAGTACACCGGGTTGCTGCGGCAGCATGCCTCCCGTGCAAATCACATCGGCTTCCGCCCACGCTTGTTCGTCCAACGGCCCGACGTTGAGGTCACAAATGGTGAACTGCCAAGACTGCGGCAAGATCGCGGCGACGGTCATCAACCCTAATGGAGGCGCAGTCGCTTTGGCACCAATCGCTTTGGCCGATTCGACAAAGTTCCAGTAGTTCGTTTGTTCGAATCGGGGCTGGATGAGCAGGCACTTCACGGGCCCGTCAGGCGACTTTGGCAGCGGAGAATGTTCTGTCGATTGAAGCGACGGTTGCTCGTGTTGTGAGTCGCAACCTGTCGTGCAAGCCTGATTCTCGGACGGGTTGGTGACAGGCAAAGCGATCATGGTTCATTCCGCGGCGATCGAGCGAAGTCGATGGAGTTCCGGTACCCTTTTCTCAAATCTGACCCCAAAACCGAGGTGTGACGCGGCAGTGGCGTCCGTCGGGACGTACCGAGAAGCATAGTCGGTGGGACGCAATGAAACCGAATTACGAGCTGGAAATGAGTTGCGGGCCATTGCAGTGTGAACGAAACTTCTCCGGCGAAGGTTATTTTTCAAAGACCGATTCCTAGCGAACGAGATTGTGATGCAAGGTCGTGGCCATCTGATTCTGTTGATGCTGGTATTGCCGATTGTTGGTGCTTCGCCCGTTCCGACACGCGGTGGTGAGGTTGATTCCCTGCCGACCATTGAGGAAACAGCGGTTTCAGCCGAATACCACGGCGGTTTTTTCGACGTGTATTGGGACGAAGATCAAGGCCGTGTCTTGCTGAAGATTGATCGTTGGGGTGACGAATTTTTGTTTCTCGATGCGCTCGCGAGTGGTCTGGGAAGCAACCCTGTCGGACTGGACCGCGGACAATTGGGGCGGGAGCGGCTGTGCCGTTGGAAACGCGTCGGTCGCAAAGTTTTTCTTGAGCAGAAGAACACGCGGTTCCGTGCGATAGGTGCTCCACCGGCGGAGCAGAATGCAGTCTTGGACTCGTTTGCCTCCTCGATCCTTTGGGGCGGTTCCATTGTGGCTGCGGAACCAACCACCAAGGCAGTCTTGGTTGACATCACCGACCTGATCGTCGCTGATCGGCATGACGTAGTGCGAACTCTCAAATCAACGGATCAAGGAAGTTACTCTTTGAGTTCCGATCGAAGCTGTGTTGTTCCGGAGGGGCTGAAGGGTTTTCCGAACAACGTCGAGCTGGAGGCGGAGTTGACGTTTGCCTCGCAAGACCCGGGTAGGCAGGTACAGTCCGTTGCCGCGACGGGTGAAGCGTTCACTGTTCGTCAAAGAATCAGCCTCATTCGGCTGCCCGATGCAGACTATCAAGTTCGCGCGTTCCATCCTCGCGTTGGGGCCTTTTCGGTGGGGTTCGCGGACTACGCCGCGCCGCTAAACCAATCGATTCATCGACAGTTGATGACGCGGCATCGTCTCAGCGAGTCAGAGCCGATCGTCTATTACGTTGATCCTGCGGCTCCGGAACCGATTCGATCGGCGTTGGTCGAAGGAGCGTCGTGGTGGAGCGAAGCCTTTGAAGCGGCCGGGTTCCCGGGGGGGTTTCAAGTCAAGGTGGCGCCCGTCGAGATGGATCCGCTGGACGTTCGGTACAACTACATCCAGTGGGTGCATCGTCAAACCCGCGGTTGGTCATACGGTGCAAGTGTCGTCGACCCGCGCACCGGTGAAATCATCAAAGGCCATGTTTCACTGGGATCGTTGCGGGTGCGGCAGGACCGCTTGCTGATCGATAATCTATCCAACGAGAAGGTCGCGTCGGATGCGGGCGCTCGTCAGAACAACTCGTGTTCTATGCAGATCGCGAGTGTCGGAGTGGATGCAATGCTAGCGTCACTTGCGAGCAATGCGGCCAAAGGGATGACCGAATCGGAACGCGTGGCCCTCGCACGCATTCGCCAGCTCTCCGCGCATGAAGTCGGTCACACATTGGGGCTGGCACATAACTTTGCCGCCAGCACGTATGGCGATCGGGCATCCGTGATGGATTATCCGGCTCCGCGTGTGAAGGTCACACCCGCAAAGGAACTCGATTTCTCGGATGCGTACGGAGTCGGAGTGGGCGTTTGGGACAAATTCTGCATTCAAGCCATGTACGGTTCGCTCGGCGAGTCGCCGAAGCAACAGATGGATGCTTGGGTCAAGGAGTCGGTTGATCAAGGTTGGATTTACTTGAGCGATTCGGATGCCCGTCCCGCATCGGCATCGGATCCACGAGCGAATCTATGGGATGATGGAGTGGACCCGCTTGATGCGCTCCAGCAGGCAATGAGTGTTCGGGAAATTGGTTTGGCGAACTTTGATGAAACAGTGTTGTTGCCCGGTGAAACAGCGGGCGACCTGCGGCGCTACTTTGCGCCGCTGTATTTCCACCACCGCTTTCAAGTAGATGCGGCGGTCAAGGTCGTTGGCGGCGTGAAGTGCGCCTACAGTCTTGGTGGAGATACGGATGCGGAAACCATCGATGTGGAACCTGAAAAGCAACGACGCGCGGTGGAGATTCTTCTGGAGACGCTCTCGCCGTCCGTGTTGGTGGTTGATCCCACGATCGTCAGACGGTTGATTCCGGCTGCGGCATCCGCAAGTGCTTGGTCGATTGAATTGCCAACCGGCCGAACGTCACCGGTGTTTGATCCACTTTCGATTGCGGAAACAGCCGCCGATGTCACGCTCTCCGGTTTGCTGCAGCCACAACGATTGGGGCGTCTCGCCGTTCAGCGTGGTCGCGATGATGAACATGTCGGCATCGACTTGGTATTGCAGCCGCTGAGGCGATTCACACTAGAGCTTCTGCAACCGGCTGGGAGCGAGAATGAGACGTTGGTCGCGCGACGTGTTATTGCGACCATTGTCTCACGGGGAATCCAAACGGCGAGTTCAACCAGTGCTCGGCAAGACGTTCGCGCCGCGTTGCGTGCATGGTTGAAAGAGATTTCTGGTGAGATGCAAGTTTACGCCGAGGCGCATCCGTCCGATCACGATTTTGAGATCGCTCTTTTGGGTCAGCGGATTGAACAGTTTCTAAGCCGACCGGATTTGAGCTACCCCGCGACCACGACGCGAACACCGCCACCGGGAAGTCCAATCGGAGCATCGCACAAGTAACTGACTCGCCGGCTTTTTTTGTATAAGAATGCCGGCTTCATTGGCCTGGATTAGCTTCAGCAATTTGATCCCGCTTGGACCAGCTATCCCTTTTTGAGCGCGAGCAGTTGTTCGCGTTCGGGACGTTCTTTGTAAAACCGATCGAGAGGATAGCAGCCGCTGACGATTCCGTTACGCGGTGCCGTCGTGCAATCACTGAATGTCCGACACACCTTCTTGCGTTCCAAGGTCGTTCCATCAATCACATCGGCGGGAAGATCGGGGTAGGAAAGCACCATCCGACCCAGGCCAATCGAGTCCGCTTGCCCGCGACTGACGACGGCTTGTCCGACGTTCGGGAGCCAGTCCTGCAGGTAGGTGTAGCCGCTGCCCACCACGA
>JBCBOO010000247.1:0-10127 GCA_039821235.1 Planctomycetota bacterium | reverse complement strand
TTATTCTCGAGGCTGGTCGATCAATCTTTGTGCGTCAAGACATCACGCTACTAGGAGGGTTCACCGCGACGGCGAACGCGTCCGGCTTGATCGCCGCGAACCGTGAGAATGGTGCTGCGGAATTCACGATGAACACGGGAGTGGACATCAACACATTCACCAACAACCAGGCGGTTAGCATCACGATGGCCAATGGGTTCAATGATGCTGACAAATTTTCAGGCGACATTACTATCGATGACATCGATGCTGGGAGTGGAGCCCTCACCATTACGAATCAAGGCGGCGCAGATGGAAGCGACATTCTGAGGCGTAGCAACGATGCCGACGTTCTTGCGGGAGACATTTCTTTGTCGATTACCGTTGCCGCAAACGCGACAGGTGTCATCGGAACTTCAGGGGCGGCATTTCGTATTGAGGAGATGAGCAATTTGAGTGTGCTCAGTGTGGGCGGCGACGTTCATATCACGGATCTTGATGTTGACAATGCCGGCGTTACGCTTACTTCCGTCACGACAACAAACGACTTTGTTTTCGATTCAGATGGTGCTGTCGTGGTCACGTCCGTGAACTCAAGCGGTGATGTTCGTATTGCCACGACCGATGGAAGTATCACTGAATCCGCGAACAACACCACAACGAACATTCAATCGACGGGGGCCGTGGTCCTTTCTTCGACCACCGGAATCGGTGGCACGGGCACGAACGCACTCGATCTAAACGCGTTGTCCGTGGCCGCTCGAACGACAGCCTCCGGCGGCATCTACCTGAATGAGGCCAACGGAATCGTTGTTTCGTCGGGAACCGTCGCAGGGGGCTCGGCAACCGTGTCTGGTATCACGACGGCCTCCGACGGTGAGATCGTACTCCAGTCTGGTGGAAGCACGCTGCAGCTCGCAGAAGCGTTGTCATCTGGTGCCGGGAATATCACTTTGAGTGGCGCGACGCTCGATATCGACGAGAATGTCAGTGGGGCAAGCCTCGACATCGATGCAACCGGCGCGCTGGACATCGCTGCCGGTAGTCGTCTCATCGGCGGCGGGGATTCCACTGCGATCAGCGTGGATGCGGCGAGTATCGTGGCGAACTCGGGTACCAGTAACTCAGAAACGATCCGCAACACCGGGACCGGGTCCATCGCACTGACGGCCACCGGAGGCAACATTTCGCTCGGAAGTCACTCTGTCGAGTTGGACAATGCAAGTCTGACGGTCAACGCGGGAACCAACCAGATTGTCGTACTCGAGACTTCGGATACGCGAGAAATCGATGCCGATGCTGATGTGACAATCACCGCCTCGGCGATCGGTTCGAGCTCGAACGAACTGCACATCAACGGTGCGTCGTCACTGGTTCTGAACGACACCGGCGCGGGGGCAATGTTTTTAGAAGAAGTTGCCCAGCGAACCATCCTATCCACGACCATCGAAGTCCGTGGAGCAAACTTTGGTTCGATCGCAATCGACTATGATGACTCTGACCAAGTCAATATTGCCAACGGACATTTAATCACTCTTGTCGATCATGATGAAACCAATCGTGAGTTTCATTACATTGCTACGACGGGATCGATTTCGGTCGATCAAGTGGTCACCGGATCAGCCGCCGTTTCGCTGGCGGCATCCGCGGGCAGCATTAGCGACGCCAATTCGGGTTCCGCGTTGAATGTGACTTCCACGGCCGCGCTTGCACTCGACGCGAGAGATGGAATTGGTTCAAGCGGGAATGCACTGGACATTTCTGTCGGACAAGTCGCAGCAACGACGGCTACCGGTGGCGTATTCTTGGCGAGCACGTCGGATTTGACGGTTGGTAGCGTTGGCGGCATCGATGGACTCACAACGACGACAAGTGGCACCCTTTCCGTCGAAGTCACCGGGGCAGACCTGACCATCAACGAGTCCGTCAGTAGTGCGTCGGGAGAGATTCGATTTCTAGGTGTCGATATTGCAATTAACTCGAACGTGTCGGGTGACAATATCGATATCGATTCCTCGGGTGATGTCACGGTCGCTTCCGGAAATACGGTTGTCGCAGGAGGTACCGGGACAACGCTTGAAATTGACGCTTCGGGATCCATTGAATTGGGTGCCGGAACCGCAGGCTCGGAGACGTTGCAAAATACGGGTAGCGGAACAATTTCGCTCGGTGAAAACACCTCATCCAACATCCGTCTCAGTCACCACTCGATCAATCTGGCGACCGGTGATCTGGTTCTCAACGCTGGAACCAACGACATCATCGTTTTGGACAATGGCGGAACGGAACAGGTCGGGGCAGCTGGCAGTGTGACGCTGACTGCCGCGGCCATTGGAACTTTGGCAAATGAGCTCCACCTTGCCAGTGTTGTTTCCTTGCAATTGAACGACTCGGGCGCCGGCAGCATCCATCTGGAGGAAGTTGGAGGAAACTCGATCACATCGACGGCAATCGAAGTCGGAGGCAACAATTTCGGTTCAATCGTGATCGATCACAACAATAGCGATCAGGTCATCATCAGCAACGGGCATCTGTTAACACTCGTTGACCTGGATGAAAGTGATCGTGCTTTTTCGTACGGGGCTTTGACAGGGAACATTGCGGTCGATCAAGTCTTCGGTGGCAGTTCGGCGATTTCGCTGACAGCGACCGCCGGCTCGATTGGAGATGCGAATTCGAACACCGCGATCAATCTCAACTCAACGGGCACGCTCGCACTTTTGGCCAGCAGTGGTATTGGCACGAGTGGAAATGCGCTTGACATTGCCGTTGGCCAAGTTGCTGCAACGACCACGACGGGAGGCATCTTTCTCCGGGGAAGTGCGGCGATGACGGTTGGTTCCGCCGGTGCCCTGAACGGTTTGACGACAACCTCGAGCGGCGAGATCCGTGTCCAAGTCGCCGGTGACAATTTGTCGATCAACCAACAGATCAACGCCGGATCAGATGACGTAACACTCATCGCTGCTGATATGGCTGTCAGTGCTAACGTCCAAGGCGGCAGTATTGACGTCGATTCAACGGGAGATGTCGTGGTCTCCAGCGGAAATTCCCTCATTGCGGGCGGAACGGGCACGTCCTTGGAGATCGACGCGACTGGATCCATCAGCCTGGGGGCGGGGACGTCTGGCTCGCATACGCTGCAAAACACCGGGGCGGGAACTATCTCGTTGGGTCAGACGACCGCATCCACGATCAGCCTGGATCGATTTGCAATCAGCCTCGACACGGGCGACCTGACGATCGATGCGGGAACCAACGCAATCACGGTCGTCGAAGACACGAGCAATGCGGAAGTCACTGCGGGAGCGGGCGTTGTCATCGAAGCGGCCTCGGTCGGAACGGCCACAAAGGGACTGGAACTCCAAGGCGCAACATCGCTCTCCATCACGGATACCGGAGCGGGCGGGATTCACGTTGCCGAAATCAACGCCAACACGATTATGTCCACGGCCATCACCGTTACGGCGGACGGTAATGATTCTCTGTCCGTGGACTACAACGACGCCGACACGATTCAGATCAACAACAATCACACGATCACATCGGTCGTCCATCAAAATAGCAACCGTACCTTCCAGTACACGGCATCATCAGGCAACGCTTCACTAGGCACGGTCAACACAGGGTCGGCGGACATTGAGGTGACCTCCGCGAGCGGTTCGATCTTTGACGCCGGCAGTGATCTTGCGGCTGATGTCCAGACCACCGGAACATTGACGCTTTCGGCCGCATCGGATATCGGAGCGACAGGTTTGGGGGCGATCGATACAAATGTTGGCACGCTTGCCGCTCAGTCGACCGGCGGAGACATCTTTATTGCAGGCGTAAACGACCTGGTCGTTGGCCTCGGGGCAAACGCGATCGAAGGCGTTTCGGTGGGAACAGGAGGTGATATTGCCCTGGAAGCCGCGAACACCCTTCGCGTCGCCAGCGGATTCTCGGTTCTCGGAGGAGGCCACGGAACAGCGGTCACCCTTTCTGCGACCGATATGACACTCGAAGCGGGAGCAATCAACACGGAGTCGGTGCGCAATACCGGATCCGGGACAGTCACGCTCAACACCACGTCAACAGTCACGCTGGACCATCATTCGGTCGGTGGCGACACGGGCGAGATCCGCATCGATGCGGGATCGTCATCCATCCTTTCAGCACAGACCAACGGCACGAGCGAAATCAATGCCACGGGGCAAATCACGCTCTCTGGTTCCACCATTGGAAGCAACATCCAGCTCATCGAAACGACCGGTGCAATGTCGCTGGAATTGATTGATACAGGTGTTGGAGAAATCCACGTCGCCGAGTTGGGTTCGGTAACGGTTCAGTCCACACGGATCACAGTTGGGAATGTGGGTTTCGGAACCGTCGATGTCTACTACTCGAACGCTGACTTCGTTGACGTTGATGACAATCATTTGATCACATCGGTGACGCATCAGAACGGCAATCGGTCTATCGAGTACACGGCCGTTTTGGGAAACCTTGTCATTGGCGATAGCTCGATTGCTACCGGAGCCGGCGACGTGACTTTGGTCGCAAGTTCCGGACAGATCCTCGAGTCTGCCGCTAATACGACCAGCGATATCAGCACCTCCGGAACATTGACGCTGAGTGCACAGACCGGCGTGGGAACGGCCGGGGTCGGCGCCATTGACACGACGGTTTCGTCGCTCGCGGCACAGACTACGTCGGGTGGAATCACGATCAATGAGTTTGATGCCCTTCAGATCAGCAGTAGCTCCCTGGTCACTGGACTCACAGCGTCAAACTCCGCGATCACGATCACAGCGGGAGGTGACTTGGCAATCAACGAAGCCGTCGACTCGGGCAATGGCCGAATCGATTTGGACGGCAACAACGTGAGCATTGCGGCGACGGTGGAAGGCGGCGACATTGACATCGATGCGGTGGGAACATTCGATCTAACCGCGACAGGTGAATTGATTGCCGGAGGATCGGGCACCACACTTTCGATCGATGCGACAAGTCTTTCGATCGATGACGGTACGGCACTGGACGCAACACTGCAAAACGCTGGGACGGGTGCAATCGCACTGACATCCACCGTCGGAGACATTCGTTTTGGATCCCATGCGGTCTCCTCCACCAGCGGAACCATCACCGTCAACTCCGCGGGCTTGATCGATGAATCGACCAACAGCGACGAAGTGAACCTGACGACGGCAGGCAATCTCGTTCTCAACGCGGCCGGATCCATTGGTGCGGCCAATTTGTCTGGAACGGGGCCACTCGACATTGCCGCGGGTGACCTGACGGTTCAAACAACGCTTGCCGGCGGCATTTACTTGAAAGACACCGGTGGGCTGACGCTTCGTGATGTCGACAACGTGTCTGGCGAAGTTCAAGTCGAATCGGACGCGACGATCGCGGTAGTCGACATCGATGTGGTTGGAGAAGTCACGCTTGTTTCAGCTGGTGATCTGGAGCTTTCCGACGGTGCGATCAGCACCGGCACGTCCACGATCAATCTGATTGCAACCGGTCGGATCACCGAAGCAACGGTGAATGCGGCAGTCAAGGTTTCAACCACCGGAACCGTGAACTTGTCTGGAGCATCTGGTGTTGGTTCGTCGGCGACTGATGGAGCGATCGACATTCAAGCCGGGACACTGATCTCAGTCGGCGGCGCAGGCGATGTTTATGTCGCCGATCAAGACGGATTGGTGATCGGAGATGGTTCGACTGGAATCACCACCACCGGCGGTTCGGTTGTCATCACGTCCGGCTTGGGCACCCTCCATAACATCAACGAGATCTCCACCGGGGCCGGCGACATCACACTCGATGCGTCCGTTTTGAACATCGAGGGATCGATTGCCGGCGGATCGATCGACTTGAGCGCGGCGAACTCGGTGACGGTCAATGCAGGCCATCAAATCAGTGGTGGAGGAACAACCACTACCGTGACGATCGACGGTGCCACCATCGCGATCGGTGATGGCAGTGTTTCCGCCTCAACAGTTGAGAATACCGGCGCCGGCGCCATCAGCATCACCAGCGACACCGGGGCAATCTCGCTGGGAGATTACGCCGTTGAAACCGACACGGGTGACCTTCAAATCAACTCGGCGACTGCCATTGTTGAATCCACGCCCAGCAATATTACCAGCGTGACCTCTGCGGGGACGGTTCGTCTCACGGCGGCAGGCGCAATCGGAGCGACTGGCGGGGCAAACATCAGTGGGATGGGGCCTTTGGACATCGCAGTTAGCAGTTTGATCGTCAACAGCACCAGTGGAGATGGGGTTTTTCTGAAGGATGTCGGTGGCGTGTCGGTTTCGAATCTCACGTCCACGACCAGCAACGTTGAACTGCTTTCCTCCGGTACGATCCAGGTCACAAACATCGACACATCGGGAAGCGTGACCCTCGTTGCAACCTCGGGCGATATCGAACTCGACTCGCTCGCCATCAATGCATCCAGTTCAAATATCTCCCTGACTGCGAACTCAGGCGTGATTGTTGAATCAAGTGACTCGGTGGCGGCCAACCTCACCACCACAGGAACCTTGACGCTCTCCGCCGCAACGGGAATTGGGACGACTTCGGCGCTTGATACGAACGTCGGCCTCTTGGCAGCCGAAACAAACTCGGGCGGGGTGAATGTTCGTCAAGGCGGTGGACTGACGATTGGTGCCGGGGCGAGTTTCAGTGGTGTTTCCGCGAACAGCGGCAATGTCCAAGTGGAAGCAACGGGAACGCTCACGGTAAACGAAGCCGTTGGGTCAAACGCTGGAAACATCGACCTCGACGGTGTCGCCGTTTTTCTCAACGCCAGTGTGACTGGCGATAGCGTTGACATTGCCGGCTCCGGTGCGGTCAACGTCGCAGCGGGAGTTCAAATTACGGGAGGCGGATCGGGAACGGCGGTTCAACTGAGTGGAGACAGCATCGCCCTTGCCGAAGGAACCGGCCTTGGGAGTGAAGCGATTCGCAACACTGGAACCGGCAGTATCACGCTTGTATCCAACGGAACTGTTTCGTTGAGAGACCACGCGATGGCGACTGGGACGGGTGCGATCGCGATAACCAGTACCGGCGGGACGATCGTCGAGTCTTCTGCCAATACACTCAACAAAATTACCACCGGTGGTTCTCTGACACTCGTCGCGGCCGGGAACATTGGCAGCACGACGCTCAACGAAGAACTTGACATCAACGTGGGTGCTCTCAGCGCGCAGACGTCGGGCGGCGGCGTCTCTATCCGTGAGGCGAACAACCTCGTCATTGGAAATGGTGCCACCGGGATAGAGACTTCTGGTGGAGACGTCTCGGTTCAACTGGGCGGTAACTTACAGACGACTCGGGCCATCGACGCCGGATCGGGAACCGTGACTATCGACGGCGGTGACTTTAACTTGGATGCGGGCATTCAAGGTGGCAGCATCAACCTCACTTCATCCGGCGCGCTGGATGTCGCAAGCGGTCAACAGATCCTCGGTGGCGGTTCGTCAACCTTGGTCACTATCCAGGCCCAAACGATCAGCTTTAACGGAGGGTCCATCGGAAACGAGTCGGTAAAGAATACGGGAACGGGTGGTGTTGCCGTGACCGTCACCACGGGAGACTTCTTAATCGCCGATGCGGCTATCGGAGTTGACTCCGGGGACATCACCATTTCGGCGACAGCTGGAGCAATCGCAGAGTCGGTTGTGGGAACAGCGATTGGTATTTCGACAACCGGAACTCTAACGCTGATCGCGAGTACGGGAATCGGAACAAGTGCCACCGACGGCGAGATTGATACACAAGTCGGTACCTTGGCCGCTCAGACAACCACCGGTGGAATCTACATCGTTGAAGCGGATGACCTCAACATCGGCACCGGCTTTGGAGTTTCCGGTGTCGCCGTGAGTTCCGGTGGCGATGTCGAGATTCAAGCGGGGAGTGTTTCCGGAGGGGATATCCAAGTCACCCAGGCCGTCACCGCAGGTACCGGCGCACTGACGCTTGCCGGTGCAAACGTTGACCTCCAAGCATCCCTTTCGGGCACCGGAGTTGATCTTGATGCGAGCGGCAGCCTTACCGTTGCCAGTGGTGTCCAGATTCAGTCTTTAGGAACCAATACCTCGCTGACGGTTGACGCGCAGAGCATTCAACTCGCTTCCGGATTGAGTGGGTTCGAGACCGTCCGAAATACGGGCGGTGGGATCGTCTCCCTTGTCACAAGTGGCGGTGACATCACTTTCGGCCAGCATGCTGTGGCTGGTTCTACCGGTGCCATGACACTTGATGCCGGCACGGGCTCGATTGACATCAGCAATCCTTCCGGAGTGGCTGAACTGACGGCCGGCGGCAGCCTCACAATTCAGGCCGCTCGAGTGGGTGATGCCACCAACCATCTTGACTTGAGCGGAGTCACGTCACTGACGTTAATCGATACCGGACCTGGCGAGTTCTTTATCACCGAACTTGATGCCAGCACGATCGCGACCACGACGGTCACGGTGGGCGACAATGGTTTCGGCACGATCACCGTCAACTACTTCGATGGTGACGATTTGGATGTCGGTGGTGACCATGTGATCTCGCTCTCGCAAGCAACCAGCGGGCGAGCGTTTGACTACACAGCCGGCTCGGGCAACATCCGCATCGATGACAACGGGATTGACGCCGGTTCCGCCGATGTTCGAGTCAGGGCCCTCAACGGATCCATTACGGAACTGAACAACAGCACGGCGCTGAATATCACAACGTCCGGCACATTGACGCTGTCAGCAACCCTGGGCATTGGTGTCTCTGGTCAGGCTCTCGACACAAATGTCGGTACCATTGCGATCAGTTCCACCAACGGTGGTGCATTCATTAACGAACTGGACGATGTGGTGATCGGCGTGGGAGATGGGCTGAACGGAATGAACACTGCCGGAGATGTCGAGCTATCGGCCGGAGGGACGATTCAAATCGATGAGTCCATTGTTTCGACCGGTGGATCCATTGCGTTGTCGGCAAGCTCCCTGTCGACCTCCAACCCAAGTGGTGGCGCTGAACTTCGTGCGACCAACACGGTTTCACTCGCCGCATCGACCATTGGATCCGCGACGAATCAGATCGACATCGCCGGAGCGACGTCGCTGGTCATTCGTGATCAGGGTGCGGGAGACATCTTCGTGGCCGAAGTCGAGGCCAATTCGATTGCCAACGCATCGATTGCTTTGGACGCGGGGGCTTCGGGTGAGATCAACGTTGACTACTTTAACGCCGACGTGATTGATATCGATGATGGAAACTTGATCCAGTCAGTGCAGCACCAGAACTTTGATCGAGGATTCAGCTTAACCGCGGCCGTCGGCAATGTCCTGCTGACGGACGCGGGCATCAATACCGGAACCGCCGCCGTCTCGCTCACCGCTGACTCTGGCGCCATCCTCGAGGCCGTTGACTCGGCCGCGGTCAAGCTGACCTCTCAAGGAACGGTCACCCTTTCCGCGGCGACGGGGATTGGATCTTCGTCGACAAACGGAACGCTCGATTTGAATGTCGCTGTTCTATCTGCACAAACAAGCAACGGCGGCGTCTTTGTAAGCGAAGCAAACGACCTCACGGTGTCCGGCGGTGGAGTGTTGTCAACGACAAGTGGAGATGTAGTGCTAAGCGTCGGAGGAGACCTGCTGGTCAACCAGGCGATTCGCTCTGCATCGGGCACGGTCACCGTCACGTCCAATAACGCCACCGTGAATGCGGATATTGGTGGAGAAACGGGGGTCGAGTTAAATGCGGCGGGCAACGTCGCCGTCGGGGCTGGGAACCAAATCAGTGCCGGGACTACAGCGAGCTTCCTGAACATCAACGCTGTGCAGCTGAGTGTCGGTGCTGGCTCCGCAGGCAACGCTTCGATCGAGTCTCTCGGGACCGCTGCCGTTTCGGTGTTGGCCAGTGGAAATGTAACGCTTGGCGAACATAGTATTCACGCGGTCTCGGGAAATGTATCACTGGATGCGGGAACCTCGGACATATTCGTTGCGAGTCCCTCTGGCACCGCTGAAGTGACGCTGGCCGGCGAAATAAACCTCCGCGCGGCAACGATCGGTTCCACGACGAACGCATTGGATTTCGAAGGTGCTACGTCGCTGGTCATTGAAGATACTGGTTCCGGCGAAATGAATCTGGCCGAGCGATCTGCT
>JBCBOO010000246.1:0-10141 GCA_039821235.1 Planctomycetota bacterium | reverse complement strand
ATCTTTTCACTTACTTTGAATGGAAGGTGACTCACATGGCGACCAACCCGATTCCGCTAAGCCGGAGGTCTTTTTCCAGGCTATTGGCAGCTGGCGGCATTCTCTCGATCGCGTCAGGTGGTTTGTCTGCAAAAGACCCAGTGGAATCGGATGCACCCAACCCGATGGAGCGTTGGACTGCGGCCGAGAATGAGGCTTGGCGCTGGTATGAGCGTGAGTCGTTGCGCGATGGGCGTTGGGTACTGACTGGCATCACGACTCCGGTTCATCGAGTGACCGGAGAAACGAAGGATGACGCCCCGGGATATCTGGATCCGGCTTTGGTACCCGCCGAGTACCGCCGCAAGAACCACGCAAGTCACGATGCTGATGGAGCACTGCACGGGAATCTGCCACCACATCCGATGGAGACGTACGGGCGTGTCGCGCCGGAGCGACAAGCTCGCGAGGGACGCCCACCGAGCGAGTGGCTGCGCAGCATGGACAGCGAAGAATTGAGAAACTGGCTGTCCACCGTCGACGTTGGGGAAGCCGGCGTGCGTGGGATGACGTTTTGGACTCACCTGACACGCGATCATCAATTCCGACCGCTACTGATCAAGGGCCTGACCGAGGCCGAACAAGCAAAACTGCACGCTGCAGCACACTTCGGTTACTGACGCGCGGTACAGAGAGTCTTCGACGACGCTGAACTGACCGGGGACACAGCACGTCTGGGGCGCCAGCCATCATCGTTTGACGCAAGCAATTTCGACCAGATTCACCGAAGATGCTCTGTCGCCTGATTTACCCCTTTATGCGAACGTTCCTTAGTCGACGTTCTTGCCCTTCTTAAAATCGACGTTAATCACGTTGTCTTTTTGTGGTTTCGACATCGTTGGAGCAACATTCTGCTTGGTCCGGCTTCGCGGCGTATGGGTGTTCGCAAAGTCCAGGCTTGTTTTGGATCGGCTTCCATCAGGCGCAATCTCGGTCCATTCAACACGCCGCATGAACGGGCGGTCTTCGCCCTTACGAGTGATGTCAATGACGTCAACCTCGATGCCAGATCCTTCCTTCAATTTTTTTGCCCACTGATCCTCAAGCTGTTTGTAGCTGCCGTAGCGATTCGCCTTCCAATTCTGCTTCGTCAGGTTCTGGGCATCGCCTGGTGCACCAAAGCGGTTTCCGATTAAGTGCCCGGCATCATCGCCGGTACCACTCGAGACGCCGGACTGTGCGGACTTGCTTCGGTGAGTCTTCACTTTTCCTGGAACACCAAGGCGTCCCTCTCCGATTCGATAAACCTTCCCATCTTTTTCAACGCTTCGAAAAGAGAATTGGTTTCTGATGTCTGGCAGCTTGAGCTTCGCCGAAGCAAGCGGTTTTCTGAACGTACGGTCGATCGCTTCACGCATCTGATCGATGTGCTTATTTGAACCACTCGGAATGAACTCAAGTGCTTTTCGTAATTTCTCTATTCCTGGCCGCAGGATCTTGGCAGCATCCGCTGACTGTTCTGCAATTCGTATCGCTCGCTCAACGGACTTGAGGTATCTCGGAAGCTTGCCAGCTTTTGCTAAATCACCGACGTAGGGAATCATGCTGACCCCGGAGATGGCGGCATCCAACCAGCGACCACGTGCGAGAGCGAGCAGCCCACTGGCACCGTCAGATACTGGCGTCGGGTCGACAATGCCGGCAAGATCAAACGCCAGCTGAACTAAATCGAAGCTGAGTTCGCGTAGCTCCGCCACGTGCGGATCAGGCGGAGCGGTACTCTTGCCGGTTGGCCCTGCGTGTGCAGATGGTACGCGAGAATTTGTGCGAGAGCTGATGCCGATAGAGCCTGGAAGTCGACTAGATGCCATCTTGTTACCTGCTGATCAAAACGGTCGTGTAGGAAGGTATTATAGCTGTGATTGACGAACCAAAGTTATCCCGCGATTCTGATGGGGACTAGCGTCACGATTTCCCGCTGAATTCGAGATGTATGCTGGAGTTTTCGTTCCTTTCACGACACTTCGGGAATCCGTTCTCCCATGAAGCCCGTTATCAAAAGACTCTCGAAAGCACTTACAGATACAGTCGATGGCGGTGCAGCCTACGATGCAATCAGTGCGCTCGGTCAACATGCCGACAAAGGCGATGATGATGCCAAAATGAAATTGGCCGAATACATGCTCGGCGGCCAAGTCGAACACATGCGAGACTCTGCCTGCTCGTTGCTGGCCGAAGTCGTGAACGAATCCGATTCGGAGCTGGCTCCACGGTTCGAGGCTGGGTTGTCAGACGAGTCGATTCGTTACTGGAGTATCCTTGGATACGCCAACACGCTAGGAAGTCAGTCCTACAACCGATTGACGAAACTGGTGCGTGACAAATCGCTTCCAGTCGAAGATCGGGCGCACGCCGTGAAGTGCCTTTCCACCCTCAGCCAGCAAACCTTCGACCGGCAGCTTTCCGATGATCCGGGGGAGTGGCAAGAGGGAGATATCAGACTGAAAGAGATCGTTTCTTGGGCCAAGGCTGGCTACCCAGAGGGCAGCGGGCACGTTCTCCCAATAAGACATCCCGCACTCGACAACCCGAAGACGAGTCTTGAAAAGATCGTGTGCAAGCTGGACAAGCAGTTGTCAAAGAAGCGGGGCAAGAATCAAGATGCTGCCAATCCGAGCTACTGGCTGGCGATGGCGGATCGCAAGGATGTGGAAAAAATCGTTTCCCGTTGGAAGTTGCCCGCGATCTACGTCGATTTCTTGATTCGTTTCAGCCCCGTGCGGGTGACTCTGGCAAACAAGCGTTTCTGGAATGGTGGCTTACAGCTTGTTGGTGCAGCGGAGCTGATGGAGGCCCAGCAAGGCTACTCTGTGAATCCGGCGACAAAGAAGGCCATCCGTGGTTGGCCCAAGAGCTATGTCGTCATCGGCAGTCATGGTGGCGATCCGTTTGTCCTCGACCTCAAAGCGTCAGACGGTCAAGACGCTCCCGTCCTGACCGCTGAGCATGGGACAGGCAAGTGGGACTTTCAGGAAGAAACGCAATCATTCGAGGAATTCCTAAAGTCATTGGTCAAGTAATTGATGAACTCAACGGGGAGGATCTACTGAAGTGCTTTGAACTTAAATGACTTGACAGCAGCTGCGCCTTTTCCGGTGGCATAGACTGCAGGGCGGATATAGGAGAAACCACCGAGCACGTTTTGGTCATAGCTCGAAAGCTCGTAGGTGCGTTCGTTCTTCGTCCAGGTTTCACCGTCCTTGCTGTAGAAAAGTTTGAGACTCTGATGCGAAAGATGAGCCCGCAGGTACCGCACGTCCTTCGCGGTGACGCCTCGAATAGTCTGCGTTCGATCACTGAATCGCATTATCAGCCGCTCGCCGTGGACCGCTAGCGCAGCCAATCGTCTTTCGGAGTACCAGATCGCAAGCCCAAACTCGACGGAAGGATCACGATCGCCGAGCTCGATTTCAACAGTGTAGTTCTTACTCGGAGGATTGCACTGCAATGTGCGCATTCGATCATCCGGGTTATTAAACCGAAATTCGCCACCGCCAACCTGATGCGACTGCAGGACCGATGCTCCTGTCATCTGCCATTGAATATTAAGCTGCGGCGATTCAAAATCGTCATCAACAATCGTCTCATTTGAATGGATGATGACGTCCGGTTCCGTTTTGGGGTGACGCTTCGTTTTGTACCATCCATCGTCGGTCCATTCGATCGCTTCTATCAGCGTATGACGACCGTGCGGCAACGCTCCATTTTGGTAAGCGTGATAGACGACGTACCCATTGCCGTCGCCGTCCTCGATGATCGTGCCATGTCCTTTGGACCAGTAGGATTCATTTCGAGACCAAGTGTGCACGATCGGATTGTGAGGGCTGTTTTCCCAGGGACCGAGAGGTGACCGGGAGCGTGCCGACGTCACCATGTGGCTTGTCGCCGGGCCCGCCGTTCCACCCTGAGCAGCCGTCATGTAGTAGTAGCCGTTACGAAAAGTCAACTTTGGTGACTCCAAACAAAAACACTCGACGTCCCAATCTGCAGGATATTCCCAGCCAAAGTGTTTTTGCTGCAGTTCTCCCGTTACCATCAACCCATTTCTGCTGAGCGGTGCCACGCGGCCGTTGTGCACGTACAGAAATCGATCGCCCGTTGGAGTCGCCACATGCCCTGGATCGATGCCCGGAATATCCAGCAACTTCGGTTCTGACCATGGCCCACGCGGATCCTTCGCTGTTACGACGTAGTTCTTTCCGCTTGATGGAAAGTACAGATAGAATCGACCATCGTGTTTGATCAAATCGGGAGCCCAGACGGTTCCAACGTCTTTGTTCAACGCGTACGCGATCGGTTGCCAGTCGACAAGGTTGGTTGAATGCCAGATCTTGAGTCCAGGGACTTTGCGATAGGAACTGTGCGTCATGTAAAAGTCGTCGCCATCGCGAACAACGGTCGGGTCAGCATGATCGCCACCAAGAATGACGTGCAACTTTCCATCGTTGGGCGGACCGGAATAAGCAGTGTGCAGACTCGCAAAGAGAAGGACTACCGGTAGAACGCGGGTTAATTTCATCACTTAATCGTTGCAGGATACTCGGACGGTCACTGCCAAATGACGCGACTTTCACGCTTGGCCTTTTGAGATTTTACCGCATCGAGCAAGCTGCTTTGCAAACGGGCAAGCCCTCGCTGCCTGTCACGTGTTTTTGGCACATTCTGATGAGAACCATGGTCGCCGGTCCCGTCATCACCGTCACTTGCGAGAGGCCTTGATGGAAAACTCATCTCCCGAACCTAGACTGGAAGCGGGCAAAATCTTCGGGGACACAGCACTTGCCAGCCACCAGACTTCACTGATGCAAGCATTGCGCGAATCACTGTCCCCGTGATTTACGCTGTCCCCGTGATTCACGCCGCGTGACTTACCCGGGGGCGGCCGTTGCCGCTGCTAGCAGATTCCTCAGGTTCCTCCGGTACCGATCAAGTTTGATCTGATGGTTCTGGAGCAATGCACCTTCGTCTTGGAAGAGGTACTGGCCGAGTACCTTGAGCATCTTCGACCGTCCACGAACTCGGTTTGTGTCGGTGTAGCCCGAGCTACGAAGTTCGTCGTGATACTCGGTGAATCCGACGGTGCAAGCTGGATCCTCACGTTCGAAAATCAGCTGATGAAAGTGGAATTCGGGTCGATAGCCGAATGCCTTGAGACCAAGAATCTCTCGGGCCAGTACTCTGGGGAATCCGTTCTTCACATCCCAAAGCATCGCAATGTGCCCTTGAAAGTACTTCTTCCAAAGATCGTTCCGCATCTGCCGCTGCCAATAAATCGTCTTTGCCAAACCGAGTTTGTGAGCCGGCGGCTTCATCGGATTTTCTGCCTTGATCCCTCGTCGATGCGCGACCCGCTTCTCTTCCTCAACTTTCTTGATCCACTGACGTTTCGCCAGCTCAAATTGTGTCTTTTCGAAAGGCGCAAGCGTGAGGTGGAAGGCTTTGGAACACTCGGCACCGGCGATCATCATCGAGTCGTTCAAGACGGGGCTCCAATTCTGAGTGCTCAGAATGGATCCCGTCATGGTTGGCATTGGAAACTCTTGGCGTGCAAGCCGCAGGTTGCGTGCCCGCCGAAACCTTTCGACACCATTGATCTTCTCTTGCTCTTCAACCTCTTGGACCTCGTCGCTGCGGGACAGGACTCCGAAATTTTGAAGCAATTCCTGCTGTTGACGAATCTTCGTATCGCCCAGTAACAGAAATGGTAGTCCCAGCCGGTGGACATTCTTGTAGATCGTCCAAGCTGCATCGCGATACTCCTTTGCGTTGGACACTGTAAAGTTCATAAAGTTGATTTGCGGATCTCTCATCGCCCGGAAAAACTCGTGCGAAAACTTAAACTTACGCCTCATCGTCGGTCTCCAGTTCGTGTTTTTTTCGACCGCAAGGGTCTTCACACCACTAGCTACCGATGTCCTTGAATGAGGGGACACGAAAATCGAGCGTAAACCGCCTGTAGACCGATTCGGGAACGAATGGCACTCCCCGCCAACGACGATGCTCAGCCCCGTGGTGGCTCGAACTTTGGAAACGGTTCGATGCTCAACGTTCATCGGCCTTCACACAAACGATTGGAGGAGCGATAGACTGACCGCTCACTCCCACGCTTCGTGTTGAGCATTGACGAGAGAGAAACCGAGTCATGAAAAATCGAATCGCCACGGTGGTGGCGTTTGCAGTCTGGTGTTGTTTCTCGATGCCGGTGGCGAGTCTTTCGGAACAGTTGCACGGGGCAGAAAGACAAGACCGCAAACTGACTTTCACCGTTTCCGCAGAAACGACATTTGTCACCGAACCGGTCCATGCAAACGGATATGTTGACTTTGCCTCTGCGATCAACACTCGGTTGAGTCAAGGCATCACCGCCGACAACAACGCGTGCATCCCGCTCTATCTGGCCATCGGCCCGAGAACACATCAGATCGACACGAGCGCCTGGCTTTGGGGGCCGAATCAGCTCGAAGCATTCTTTCAGGAAATGGTGCTTCGCCGGAAATCTACACAGAACGATCTGCCCTGGATGACCTGCGACCGAACCAAAACGCCCACCAGCATTTCCAGGAATACAAACACCCCGATCCACGATTCGATGAGGTCTTTCGTCTGCTGCATGCCGCTGCCGAACGCGAGCGGTACTATTCGCCGCTGATTACCAACGGTGCCAGAGATGGCAGACCACAAGCCTTGTTGGGAGCCTCTTTTCCCAGCGACGTCGCGATTCGATCTGCAGCCGAACTCTTGCTGACTCGAGCGAGTGTCGTCAACAATCGCGAATCGGCTTGGAGAGATATTCTGGCGAGCTATCGGCTCGGGCGGCTCGTGGCCATGGGACCGGACTTGGAGGATGCACGGCTCGGAATGCAGGTTGAGCAGTTGAGCATTGCTGCGGTACTGAAACACATCGAACGATATCGCCCCAACTCGACAGAGCTGCTGAAATGTCGTGAAGACCTCGGGAACATGCCGGCGCCATCCTCTGTTAGCGATAAGGTTAACTTGGCCGAACGGTGCAAGTGTTTGGACTCGTTGATGTACCTGCCGTGGTACATGGATAAAAAGTCAGCCAACTTTGGGAGCGATTTAATCTGGCAGGGTTTTGGCAAGATTTATCAACTGGTCCTGGAGCAAGGTCTTCGCGAGGCCGATTGGGACCCGGCCTTGGAGGAAATCAACCAGTCCTTTGACGAGACGGTTCGCATTCTAAACTTGGCGAATATCAATGAACGCCGAAAAGCGCTCGACGACTGGGAGCGAACCTGGAAAGTGATGCGTGCCCCGTATACACCTCCTCAACGAGGTGAGTTTTCCTCTCTTAGCCCGTGGGAAGGGACTCCTGAGTTTCTCGAACGAATGGAGACGTTGGCTTGGCTCCGGAGTCGACTCGATGCCCTGGCGAAGCCCGCTGGCCGGTCCGGGAAACTTGATACAGAAACGGAATCGGACGCAGTGAGAGAAATTGGACGGGCAACGGCGGCGATGATGCAACCGGTTTACTTGCGTGCCTTCATAACCGAACAACGAACGCGCCAATCCGCGCTCAACCTGGAACTCGCTCTGGGTTTGGCTGCATTCCATGCGGACCACCAGAGGTACCCGGAACGGCTTGCGGATTTAGAACCGAAGTATCTCACAACAACTCCCGTGGATGGATTCTCCGGAAACGCACTCATTTATCGCTTGGAGGACAACGGCTGTCTGTTCTACAGCGTTGGTGAAAACGGGCGAGATGATGACGGAATGCTTGATCGGCACGGAGCCGATGATCTCAGTGTGCGAATGGAAAACTCAACGGATCAGTGAACGCTCCCTGCCACGGAGTGTCCGGACGACGATGGGCGGTCAGAGAGTTCGGTCGGTTGCTCAGTTGGCGTTGGCTTGCTCCGCCTTCACCTGCTTCAGGATGCCGAGACGCCAGGTGATGTCTCCGTAGCCTCCTTTTTGTGATTCTTGATCGTTCGCCCCTTGGAATAACAACTTGAGCTCACTCGGGTCGATCTCGAGTCGTTGATCGTAACCTGACCGGATGAACTCTCCGTGGCTGTAGGAAGTCGCCCAGGAGTCTTGCTGGTTGATCACATTGGCGATCGATACCGCGGGTTTTTGCCGGGATGCGGCCAGTGGTTTCCAGGGACCTCGCAATTGGTTGGCGATGAATAACTTGAAGCAACGCCGCCCGGCTCGCTTGGCTTCCACCAGCGTCACGTAACGGTCTTCGCCTCTCAGTTTGTACGTGTGACTTGCTTCAAAGATGTCGGCCTTCAAAACGACTCGCTGCTTGGACCAACCACGATCGGGGAAATCTGTGAGTTCGGTTTCTGTCTGCCACATGCGTCCGTCGAGACTGGTGAAGAAAAGGTACGCACGCGAATCATCACAGATCACCCAAAAATCGAGCCCCGCTTTCTCGCCTTCCGGAACAACATAAAACGGTTTCGGTTTGGTCCATGATGTTGGATCATCGATCGAGTCTGTGACGGAATAACACGGACCATACTTCAACCCTCGCGACGGGTCGGTTGCCTGGTAAACGAGATACCATTTCTTGTGTGGCTCGAAGTAGAAGATCTGCGGGGCGGCGTGATAGTCCAGCGTCAAATCCAACAAAGACCAGTTCGCCTGCTTGATGTCCGTCCAAGTCTTGAATCGACAGCAACCGATCCGAATACGACCGTCGCCTTGCTTGTTCTTGCGAAGCGTACAGAAGAGATGCCAATGACCTTCAAAGCGGACCACGCTGGGATCTTTGACCGCAACCCAATCGTGTTTGGACGACGGTAACTTCGCCTGGGTCACGGAAATCAGGGGTGACTGTACGCGCCAGCGGAATTCCCCGGAGTCCCAAACACCAGCATGCTCGGGTGGAGGGTTCGCGTTCGACGAGTTTTCATCGCCAAAACTTGTCCGTGCCATCAGACAGACGAGCGAAAAGAGCAGAAGCGTACGCATGGTCTATTTTTCCTGTCCGGCATGAACGCACCGCCCCGACACGAACGGTTCCCGATTGTAGCGGGAAATCGGCGGCGGCAAAAAATCTCTCGCACCATACAGATTCTATTCCAGCATCGGGGATGCCAGCTCGCTATGCTGGAAAGGCTCGGCCCGTCCGTCCGTTGGTCTAGATTTCATTCGCCGTTGGAGACTGAACAACTATGTCACAGTTCCGAATCACGTTGATATTTCTTCTGGGATTGTCCGTCGTGACCGTTAATCCGGTCATGGTCCGCGGCGAAGAACTTAACTTAGCGGAGCTTCAGAAAGACGTCTGGGAGATGATTGACGAAGTGCGTCCGGCCGTCGTGAACATCTTCGGTGGAGGCACGAGTTTTAGCGGCGTGATCGTGAGCCCCGAGGGGCATGTTCTGTCAGTCGCACATGCGGTTCGTCCCGGAACACGCTATCGGGTCATGCTGCCTGACGGTCGTCGATTACGAGGCGTCGGCAAAGGAGCCAACGGGGGAAACGATAGCGCGGTGATCAAGATCACGGATGTGGAAGGTGAATTACCTTACGTTCCGATGGGCGATTCCTCCTCGCTGGTCCGAAACCAACCTTGCGTCGGGCTTAGCTATCCCGGCGGTCAGAAAGCATCGGGGGAACCGGTCGTACGATTTGGCCGCATCGTCAGTGGCACACGCGGCCGTGGCTATCTGCAATCCACGGCGTTGATGGAGCCCGGAGACTCGGGAGGACCACTGTTCGACTTGAACGGGTACGTGATCGGCATTCACTCGCGGATCGGACGCGTGATGGACCGGAACTACGAAGTTCCCGTTGATGCGTATCGAAAGTACTGGAATGAATTAAACCGCGAACAAACCTTTGAACGGTCCGGACCACCGATGCCTCGGCTCGGTATTCGTTGCACCGTCGTCCAAACTCAAAACGATGAAGGGGAACGGAGTCAGTTAGAAGTCATTGGTGTTGTCGACGGAGCACGCGCATCGAAAGGTGGCATGGAACGAGGTGACATGCTTTTGCGTGTTTATGATCGCGACATGGAAATGCTGGACGATCTCCGCAACGCATTGATTGCCGCCCGTGACGAAGGCGCCGAAACACTTTCCGTGGAAGTCCAACGAGGTGATGAAGTCGTCGAGTTAGA
>JBCBOO010000245.1:0-10144 GCA_039821235.1 Planctomycetota bacterium | reverse complement strand
GCAAAAGAACGTTGTCGCGATGGGGAACCACCTCGGCCCATTGTTGACGGGTGGGTGAGCTTTCCTGGACGCTGAAGAGCCGAAAGTTCTTGGCAGAGTCATTGCTGCGAATATAAAACCGGTCACCGAGATGATCGATCGAGTATTCGTGCCCGTCTGTCCTGGGCTGAAAGACTTTGAACTCTCCCGTCGGGTCATCCGCCGCGAGGTAGCGATACTCCGTGCTGATCGTTTGGCGTGACGCGATGAAAATGTACTCGCGAGACCGCGACGTCATCACGCCGCAGGAAAACTCCTCATCCGTTTCTTCGAAGACCGCGACCTCATCTTTTTCGGATGCACCCAAACGGTGGCGAACGACCAAGAAGGCTCGAAGGGTGACTGGGTCTTTGCGTGTGAAGAAGACCGTTTCGCTATCAGCCGCCCAAACGCATCCGCCGCTGATGTTGTCGATCTCATCCGGGAGCAGTTGTCCGGTCGATAAGTCTTTGAAGCGAAGGTTGTATTTTCGGCGTCCGGTGAAGTCGACCGAGAATGCAATCTTCTTTGAATCCGGGCTGACCCGAACGCGGCTCACGCTACAGTACTCCTTGCCCTCGGCAAGTTGATTGACGTCCAGCATGACTTCTTCGATTGCGCCCTCTTGGTCGGCGCGACGACAAAAAATCGGATACTGGAGTCCTTCTTCAAAGCGTGTGTAGTAGATGTAGCCGCGATCAAGATAGGGCACGGTCGAATCGTCTTGCTTGATCCGCCCTTTGATTTCCTCAAAGAGGCTGTCTTCGAGTGGTTTGATCCCGGACATCATCTGCTCGGTGTACTCGTTTTCAGCCTCCAAGTAGGCGATGACTTTCGGGTTTTCTCGTTCCCGCAGCCAGTAGTAATTGTCCGTGCGTTTGACACCGTGTGATTCGAGAACGGTCGGATGGATCTCGGCAACGGGCGGTTGTGGCTCGAGATCATCTACCGCACCAACGGAGTAGGACGTCACAACCATCAGGCAAAGGACCCCGAGTTTGGGAAGGCAGTACTGGATAGGGTTCACAATGATTCTCCAGATCCGCCAAGTTGGCGGGAGCGTTGAAAGAGCAAGACCGAAAGTGACGGAGACTTAGTGTCCGGCGCCGAACAGTACCGCATTCATAAACAAACGTTGCAGCGAAGGGTACATGGCGCGAAAATTCGGGTCATCGGTGAATGCAACGACGTGTCCGCTTCCCTCCGATCGATAAACCACGTAGGGCGTCTCGGCAATCAGGTCGAGACTGGTCGGCCAACAGAAACCACTGGTCAACAGTGAGTCCCTCTTTGCAAACCGCACCAAAGAGCGACCTTCTGTTTCTTGCGTCGGTGTGAGCACGATGCGGCCCGAATAGAACACGTCCAGTCGAGGCCGATAGCCAAACGTCACCCAGTGATCCTCGAAGACGCTCGCGCGAAAGAACGCGCCGGGCACGTTGTCCGGTGTTACCTTCACCGTCTTGGATTCGGAGTCCGATTCTTTCTCGGTAGACTTCTCAACGACGGGGACCTCGCGTTTGACAATGCGATTCTTGATCAGGCCCACTTCCGGAGAAGTGGCCCAGCGGGTCGCACCACGCAATGTGACCAAAGTCCCTCCGTTGCGAATCCAACGCGAAAGACGCTTGGCGGTCTCTTCTCCAAAGCCGTTTTTCGCCGTGTACGATCCGTCGGGAAGGACAAGCGTATCGAATTGACTCAAGTCGACCGCGGCAAAGTCCTGCCCTTTCACTCGGGTTGTCGGATATTGCAGACGCTGGTCGAACAAGTGCCACGTGTGACCGGAGGAGTAATTTGTCGGCTGATGAACGACCATCAGCACCTTGGGTGGTTTGATCCAACGCACATCCGGACCGCCCATATGAGCCCCGGACTCGACGTAGGCGGTGTCGGTTGGAATGGTGATTGCACCGAATTTTGCACAGCTCTCCGACAGTGTGGAACCGAGATAACTGTTGTTCTCCGCACACTTCGCGATCAACGTTCCGCGTCCATACTTCCTGCCACCGAGTGTGAACGGCTGATCCGCAACGTGCAGGCGAATGTCGTTCTGAATGAGTGTGGCTGCCATACGCAACGCCGCGTCGGATCCGGGGATCAAATAAGCAACTTTCGCCTCCAGCGGCTTTGTGTCGGTTCCTTCTTCATCCGCTTTCAAGGGTTCGACAATAAGCGAATCGAGCTTTCCGGCTGAATAGCAACGAACGTCAAATGCGAGCGGCATACTCCACGCGGTGACATCGTAGATCTCGTCGGGCAATCGGAGTTGATTCCGTTCGAGCTGTCGTCGCAAGAACTTCTCGTCCATCTCGACAGACCGCTGCAGGAGCGCCCGAATCAGCCTCGAGTTAGGTTGCCCGACCGAGACATGGTAGCTGCCAGCGGGGATGGTTCGTGTGACTTCCTTTCCCGTCAAAACATCAGTGACGTTCGAAGAAACTCCTTCCATCAGGCGATCCACTTGAATGCCATTGCGCTCAAGCATTTCAGCTAGTCTCCGTGACCGTTCCGGGCGATCGGCCATCAGGAAGTAGTGCTGGACGGGGCCTTCGCGGCCCTCCTGGACCGCCGACATTTTGGCGCGGCGGAATTGCTTGAGCAGGGCCTCTCGGTTGGCGCCGGCAAACTCAAGCGTCGCCAAACCGCTGATGTAGTGATTCCGAACACCGTCATGGTAGGTCAGCTGGGTCTCATCATTGCGATCGATCACCGCGCCGCGTGCGCTAGCCTGTTCCCAGAGGATTCCAAGCCCTCCTTGCAGTGTCGGCCACTCGCTGCCATAGCCCGGGTAGAACGCATCAAACACCTCGCGGGTCATGTAGCCGAAGCCATAGCGGTCAAACCATCCTGCCTGGTGCTTCCCCAATTTCCCGAACCACTCGAGCTGGGCAGGCATTAGGTAGGGGTTCTTAGGGTCCGTCGCCGGAGGAAAATAATACGTGCTGTTGGCCCCCATCTCATGCGCGTCCACGTACATTTGGGGCTGCCACCGTAGGTAGGCTGCGGCCTTGGCTTTGACCTCTTGCTGACTCTGCCGAAACCAATCGCGGTTCATGTCGAACCAATAGTGATTCGATCGCCCGCTGGGCCAGCGTTCGGTGTGTTCATTCGCACGTGCATAACTCTGCTGGAAGATGCCTCGCGTTTCGCGATAGACGTTGACAAAGCGATCGCGGCCATCGGGGTTCTGCAACGGATCGATAATCACGACCAGATCCTCGAGTACCTGACGCGTTACCTCCCGGCGATCGGACAGCAAATGATACGCCGTCACGAGTGCGGCATCGCTCGGCGAAATTTCGTTGCCGTGGGCGGCGTAGGCAAGCCAGACGACGGCCGGATTTTTCTCGATCAACTCGCCGGCTTCGCTTTCGCTGCAAGAAGGATCGCAAAGCCGTTGATTCGCGATCCGAATCTCCTCCAACTTGGCGATGTTCTCTTCGCTGGAGATGACCAGATAATAGAGTGAACGACCTTCATAGGTCTTCCCATACTCAACCAACTTGGTTAGACCCGGAGCCGATTCGGCCAGGGCTCGGAGATAGGTTCGGATCTGCCAATAGCTGGAGACGTCATCACCCCAACTGTATCGCAACACATCGGCCGACGTTGGAATGGATGGATCGGCGTCCAGCTCAGGAACCGGTAGCAGCCAATGCTTGTCACCACGTTTCAGCGCGGGCGTCCCTGTTTGGGCATTTAGCGGCGCCGCCAGCGTCATGAACGCAAGGCAAACAGAGAGAATCACCAATCGTCTCTGGGCAAGTTGCATGTTCGAGGGCTCGGGGTTGGTGTCCGAATCGTGTCAGTCTTTGAATGCCACGTATTCTAACTCCGCCGAGGAAGCTTCGATGAAAATCAATCGAAGTAGAGCAAACACACAAACCCGGCGATCCCGACGGGAAGAAGAACCAGGAAAACGAGATTCAACATGACACATACGGAGCCTTGAAAGT
Organism: Planctomycetota bacterium; assembly: GCA_039821235.1. Taxonomy (GTDB): domain Bacteria; phylum Planctomycetota; class Planctomycetia; order Pirellulales; family Pirellulaceae; genus Stieleria. Next base: position 6,167 of record JBCBOO010000245.1, on the reverse strand, counting down.
GTGCGGATGACTGCCCGCTAAAACGAGCTCGCAAAGCCTCACGAGCCACCGCCAAGAAACTCCACTGCATCGAGAGTCCGCCGGCAAGGCGCACCTGAAAATTAGTCGAACCACCATTCCACGACTCGTCCCGGGTCGGCACGAAGCAGGGCAATTGTGGCGATGAAGATTGCGACATAAAGCAACGCGAATGACACTCGCCAAACGAGTCTCGCGCGGCGGCGTAGCAAGAAGGGGCAATAGGCCGATGCCGCGAGGCCGAGCGGTGCGAGTGCCGGCATCAGAAGGAGCATCAGACCCGATAGGTAATAGGCAATGGTTGCGATACCGCCCACGGAGGTGGGGTCATCCAGCATCGGACGGGGACGATGTCCAAGCACACTCCACGCAATTAGCCAGGTCAGATAAAACGACCCCAACAACCAAACCGGATACAGTAACGCGATCAACCAGGCTCCCAGGCGATAAGGCAATGCAAAGCGACTATGGCTCCAGCCAAGCTGAGGCTTTTGCTCAACGTCGATCAGCGCAGGCGTTTGGTAGGGATTTGCCGCAACCGGCACCGTCGATCCGAGTCTGTGGCGGGACATATTAAAGCTCAATTTCAAAACCACGACGCTGCTGGCGACCGACAAACGCGTTGGCTTGCGCATCGGCAACGACTTGTTCTGATTTGGGATCCCAAGCCAACTTTCGGTTCAGCCGCGCCGCAATGCCGGCAAGGTGGCAAGTGGTCAGTGCCCGATGATGGCTATGAACATCGGAGATGGGATCGGTGCGTTCCTGACACGCAGTGATAAAATTACGGAAATGGTCCGTGGGCTCACGGTCTTTGTAAACTTCCTTCAACGCATTGCCCGGAAGCGGATTTGACGCGAGGTCTTCGACGGGCTGTCCGGTGACACGCCCTCGGTTGACAAAAATCCGCCCCTCGGTTCCTTCAAACAGAATTCCATTGTCGCGGTCATGACGCAGCACGATCTCTTTACCATCGGCAAAGGTGGCCGAGATCAGGAATCCAGTGGCAGTGTTGTACCTGGAACGATCCGTCGGGAAACCATCTTTGAATTCGACGGGATGCTTCACCATCACCGGATCAACGGAAACGGGACCGGTCTCCGTCTTGCCCAGCCCCCACGTGGCGATGTCGCAGTGGTGGGCTCCCCAGTCAGTCAATTTGCCACCGGAGTACTCGTACCACCAACGAAATTCATAGTGGCATCGGGACCAACTCTTCGTTTCTCCATGATCACCGGCCAAATAGCGATACGGTTGTTCGGCGGCGGGGCCCTGCCACTGATTCCAATCGAGTGACTTGGGGGGATCGACTTGGGGCAGTTGCGGACTCTTCGGAGCACCTCCAATGCCGCAGGTCGCCTTGGTCACGTCACCCAATCGACCTGCTTTAATCAGGGCGATGGCCTTGATGAAGTTGAGATTGCTGCGTTGTTGTGTTCCGACTTGACAGACACGTTTCGTTTCCTTGCAAACACGTGACATCAACTTGCCTTCCTCGATCGTCAGCGTCATCGGCTTTTCGCAGTAGACGTCTTTCCCGGCAAGCATCGCCTCGATCGCAATCTTGGCGTGCCAGTGATCCGGCGTTGAAATGTGAACGAGATCGACATTGGGATTGTCGAGGATAGCGCGATAGTCGGAAGCCATCTCGGGTTGATTGCCCGTCCAGTCTTGGACGATACCGCTTGCCCGATTCATTCGAGCCGAATCCGCGTCACAGACGACGGTGTAGTCTCCAAGTTTCTGCATGGATGGTGCCGCCCCGTAAGGGCCATCCAATCCGGTCGCTTTCTGGCACCAGCGACTGCCCGTCCCCACCGCGGCAATGCGTGGTCGTTCATTGCTGCTGGCAAAACCGTGTGCCCGACCGACTCGGGTGGTGATCGCAGCGGCTCCCGCCCAGGCGAGCGTGCTCTTCAGCGTTTGACGACGATCGAGATGCGGGATGGAGTGATCCATTGAACGTGCCTTCTTGTTACTTGCGTGTGAATTCAGAGATCCATGGCGTGCCGTCACCGGCGTCTTCGTATCGCATCGTATTCTTCTTGACCTCGAACTCTGCCCGACCTCCCGATGCGGTTCCAAGCCATTTGCCGTCCTTGAGCTTCTTCCATTCACCGGTCCAACTGATGCCATCGGTGGTAAAGCCACGCACGAAAACCGTTTTTGCACTGCCGTCCCAGCCAGACAGAATGACGTAGTGCTCCTTTTCACCGCCACCGAGATCAAAGTAGCCTTCTTGAAGTAAGGCGGTCTTGTTGTTTGTCAACCGAACCGTCTCTTGCCCGAAGAATTTACGATCGCCTTGCCTGCCTTCGAACGTCCACGATCCAACCATGCTCTCCATGTGCTTCTGGATTTGAGGCGGGATCTTCGTCGGGTCCTGGGCGGCAGTTGGCGAGAGAAACAAAGCGGTTGTCGCAATCATGAGTGCTATCTGTCGCATGGTCTTTCTCGGTCGTCAGAGGCAATTCGTCGAAGCTTCCACAGTGGATGAGAATAGCGGAATCCGGCTTGCGGAGTGTTCATTCAATCGCGTTTACTGCTTCGCCGCGTTGGGAGCCGATTCCGCATTTGTTCTTTTCGCGTGAGCAATGACGAAATCGACAAGGTCCTGGTCTTCGAACCATCCGGTCCACATGTTGTGCCCTTGGCCTTTGACGACCTTTAACGTCATCGGGGCTCCGAGTTGTTCGTAACGCGATGCCAACACGCCCGAGTTTTCTTCGATGGGAACTACAGTGTCGCGATCACCGTGGATGTGAAAGATCGGCACGCGTGACTTTGCAAGCGGCGCCAAGCGATCGATCGGATTGTGTTCGGCTAGACTGCGTTCAAGCTCTTGCTCGGTCATTTCATACGCGTTGCAGGCGCGAGCGAGCCCCGGGTAGCTGGCGAGATTGCAGACGGGGTAGATACCTGCGATGCAAGCGACGGAGTCGGCGTTTTCCGCGGCCCAGTTATACAGCATCAATCCGCCACGACTTCGTGCCAGCAAGCATGCTTTCTTTGCCAGCCCACGTCTTCCAACCAGTTCCTTGTAGAGGGCGGTGTAACCGGCGCGGCCGGCAGGGCTGCCAAAGGATTCGCCAACATCCACGCCGGCAATCGCGATGCCTTGCTCCAAGAACTGATTGAGCATCCAGACTTCCTCCGGTCCCGGAAGTCTGGGAAGTGTTGGTGCGTACCAGACCCACGGAATCGACCGCGAGTGACGTGACGCCTTGGGCAGGATTAAAAAAGCGGTATGACCGTCAACCGTGAACACCTCGCCCTTGATGGGCAAGTCTTTCTCCGCCGCTGCCAACGTGCTCGCCAACGTGCTCTCAAACGTGCTCGCAACAAGGCAAAGGAAAACTCCGAGCAAGACGCTAAAGCGACTTGGAATGCTAACTCGTTTTATCACTGTCCGGTCTTACTTCGTCGCCCATTCACGGACAATCTTGAGTCGATCGTCTTTTTCGGCGTACAGCAATTCGACCGCATCTTCGCCGCCCACGATATCAAAGGCCTGGAGCACCTGATCTTCGGTAAGCAGCCGTTGTGACTGGAACAGTCTGACTTCGGCGAGGGTGCGTAGGTTCTTGCCACCGCCGCTGGCAAGCAAGGAACCAATTCGACGGACAGCCACTTCCGGCGTGAGTTGCGGCATCGGCATGGTCAACGTGTCCCGGTCCACGATCGCCCAGAGGTTCGAGAGTTGATCGCCAACATAATCGCGTGCATCCAGCTGCTTGCTACGGTTTTGTTGCGAGAACTCGAGCGAATCGATGGACTTGGAGACGCCCATTGATTTGCCGGACGGCACATGGATCAATCGGATGCGGGAGATGTTCTGCGTGAATTCCTCGCCACGCGGCTTGAGCAGGACATCAAGATGGATCAACAAGTCCAGTCCCATGCCACGAGCTCTCGGAGTCGTTTCGCTCGAGGCTCCTTCGCCGACGTAGACGAGTCCGGGACGCCACATCGGCAACGGTTCGGACGTTTCCAGTAGATCAACAAAGTCTCCCGTGACCGTCTCGCGGTTTCCTGATTCAGCGGTGAGGCCCGTCAACGCACCGCCGAATTCGGCTTTTTCGTAGCGGGCATCGAACTCTTCGCCCAGCATGGTTGCGACCAAACCGGCAACCCGTTGCAGTTCACTATCGGCGTCTTCATTTAACATCGATCGATCAAGAGCCGCCAATCGAGCGGCGGGAGTCGTTGCGGCCGGCTGGGTCGGGCGACCACCTTGGCCTCTCCCTCCCATCATCAGGCCGTCGCCCATTCCGCCGCCCATCATTCCGCCATCCATGCCCTCCATCATGCCTCCGCTCTGGTCGCCTCCCATGCCCTCCAGGCCAGCTCCCATGCCCATGCCCATTCGGCTGCCAGGGTCCATGCCGGACTCCATGCCGTCGTCAAAACCACCTCCCTGATCCATATCCATTCCCATTCCTCGGCCCATTCCGCCGGGGCCACCACGTCCTCCGCGGCCCATTCCCATGCCGCCTTCCATGCCACCCATGCCCATTCCGCCGAACTCGCCGGAAGAGGATGCTTCGATCGGCTGAGGATCCGTCGCTTCACCACGGACGGCAAAAGAAACGCCCCACCGGACTTGCCATGCCGGCCGTTTCATCAGTCGGCTATAGCGGACCTGGCTGAGCACTTCACTTGCGTCTTCAAACTCGGCAACGATGTGCCCGAACAGCAATTCGCGTGCGAGAGCGGCATCACCGAGGGCGAATGCGATTTCGGATTCGTTGCGGAGGACCGGTCCGGTGGCGACCGTGGCTTTCGAATCAGGTGACAGCAGAGCTTGCATGCCGGGCGATTGGAAAAACGAGCCCATCGCCATCCCGACTTGCTGCTGAAACTGTTCTTGGGGAGAGAGATTTTGGCCACTGCCCATCATGGAACGACCGCCCATTGACGGCTGGCCGCCACCATATTGTTCGTCCCCTTCGTATCCGTAGCCTGCCGGATCGCCCGACATCCCGTCGCCGTACATCGCTTGCATTTCTTCATCGCTTTGCCCCGACGCCGTGTGGGTCAGGGTCGAAAAGGCGAGGAGAAAGCCCAAGGCGAATTCCGCACCGCGGCGGAAACGTGGTCTCGCGGAGAAGGCGGAACTGATTCGTCGAAACATAGCGAATTCCATAAACGGACGAGCCGAACGGCAGATAATGGTCGTGTGCCCTGGCTGAGAAAAGGTATCCCCGAAGACTAGCAAACCACATGGGGGCGGATTTCCAGAGGAAACCACGCGTATTAGAAACGAGTGAAAACGCGAGGAAATAGCCGAAATACCAATCTCACAAACTTCAACTCAGCGTATCATAATGACCCTTCGATTTGAAACGATTTCCCGAATCGTTCTCGAACCAGGAAAATCGACGGTTCCGGTCGAAAAGTCACTTTGACGGGGAACTTAACGGTACATGATGGATCGAAGTCTACGAGAAGGACTGAACTGACAGGCACGTGGTCAGACGGTTTCTCCCGTGAAATGGCCATTGTAATCTCGGGAACCCTTCCGTCATTCAGGAGATTGAGCAGCACGATGGGACGCAGGCAGCAGCGGAGCGAGAGTGATGAGGGCGGAAAACGCCATCGCCCACGCACGCCGTCGTTGATGCGCATCGCGGTTCGTCGAAAGGCGGGGCTTGCTCGATCGTCAGTACGCCGCCGACTGCTTTTCGAAAATCTCGGACATCGTCGGGTGTTGGCGGTGATCACCGGGACGGTCTTCGAAGACGTAAATGCGTCTCTGACGGCCGATCAAGATGAGCAAGGCTTGGCTGGTCGGCTCGCCTTCATCGATGCCAATCTCGACGGGCAGCTCGATTCCGGAGAGCGGACTGCTGTCACCGATTCAGAAGGCTCCTTCCGATTCGAAGACGTGGATCCGGGGCAGTACTCGATTCGGCTATTCGGAAGCACCAGCTCCCAAACACAAACGTCGCCCGTCGCTCCCGTCCAGCAGGATTCGGCGGACGGTTGGGCAGATGCCATTTCCGCAGCGACCGCGGGCGAGTCGTTCGGCGTGCTTTCCCAGTCCGCTCTGTTTGCCATCGACCCGGACGACGAAAGCGTTTCCGAGACGTCGCTGGGTTTTGACGGCGAACAGTTCATCCACACGCAAGGCGACCAAACCATCATCG
>JBCBOO010000244.1:0-10164 GCA_039821235.1 Planctomycetota bacterium | reverse complement strand
GCCAACGGGTCAAAATCATCCGCCGGTCAACGCGGCAACCAAGTCGACATGGCCACCTGAGGCTTCATCATCACACGGCCCTCGCAACGCATTTCCTCCTCCGCCGCACTCAGCCGAATGTAGACGAGCACGTTGTCGCTGGAAGGCTGACGATCCTGCCACCGGATCGGGATGTGCAGTCCGCTGACGGGCGTTGCCTTGACGAATTGCCGCACCTGTTCGGTGGTGAAGTCCCATCGCCCCACGCGAGCGTCCTCGGAGTCGTCAGCGGGGTCGACCACCACGATCGTCAGCTCCGCATCGACATCGAAATTCTCGAGTGGAATGAGCTGCCCTGTCTTGTCGTTGGCAGTGACGACCAGATTGAGCCCTTCCGTTGTTGCTGCCTCGGAAACCTCGGTGCCGCTCATGCTCTCATTGAGCACGATGCGAGTTGGGATCGCGGGCTCGGAGGCTGTCGAAGAAGCCGAGCGGGACAATGCCGAGTTCTCTGGCTCGAGTGGCTCGAACTGCAACGTACGAGATCCCTTCGGAATCTGGATTCGCCCCGGGGGCCCCTTGGGAGAATCGGCAGGCGGTTTCGGATCGCCGGGCACGATTTGGGGATCGCGTAGCTGAGATTCTCCGGGCGGAATCAGTTCGGCGCCGCCCGAGTTCGCGGGCGGTGGCAGCAACTCGGTTGGCGAGCCACCCTGGTTGGATTCATCGATCGGCAGCGTCGGAAGCCCCATTCCGGGACCGTCGCTATTGGTCGGATCCGGGGTCGGCGCGGGGACTTCGGTCGGCATTCCGAGACCACCATCGGAGCGTTCTGAAGGGGCAGCCGGTTCGTTGGTGTTGCGGGGTCTTGTGTTCTCTGGCGCAGCCGGATCGATCAACGGCTCGGGAGTCTCTCCCGGTGTGTCGCTGCTTGGCGTGGTCGGCTGCTCGCCCGGCGGACGTGGCAGTTCTCGAGGTGTCTCCATGTCGTCACCCAGATCGAGTACGTCATACTCGTCGTCTTCCAATGGTGACGTCTGCCTGGAATCGATCAGAGGCCTTTCCATTGGGATCGCCGGATCAGCGTACGGGGGATTCGCTGGCAATTCCCGTTCGTCGATGACTCGGTCGGATTCGATCGACGGCGATTCTTTCAACCGATTCAGTTCATCGCGAAGAACTCGATTTTGATAATCCGCCTCATACAGCTGGTCCTCCAAGACGCGGATCTCGCCGGCCAGCTTCTGCCGGTAGACGTCTTCATAGGAACGTCCGCGACACCCGACCAACACGCAAATAAGTAGAGCGCACGCGAGAAGCTTGGCGAAAACCGTCGCCAAGCGGTTCGCTGGTTTGATCCTCGGATCAGATGGCTCGAAAAGGGCGGCGGGTCGAATCACAAAAATCGCGTGCTAGGAAACAAATTGCGTTCAAGAAACCTTGTCATTTGACCGAGTACCGCGCCGCAGGGCTCCGGGTCAAGGTGTCAAGCTTTGACGATCAGGCAGACTATTCTGAATTTGCGGATTTTTTGGATTTCGCGTGAAGCTTGCGAATCTACGTCGACGATACCGCTGGTGACATCCCGATCTCGGTCCGCATCCGGCGGATTCGAGTGCTCCGCACCAAGCAACACGCAGGTGCGGCGGACAGTTCACCTCCCCCCAAGAGTCCGAATGGTGACGACCGTGACACAGTTTTCTTTTCGCCAAGTGATTGCCGCATTGCCGCTGGCGATCTTGATGACGTTCCTCGCGACGTCGACCGCCTCCGCTCAATCGGATGGTTCGCAGGCACAAACGACCTGGACGCCCACGCGAAGCAAGTCAACGACTTCGAAGACGGCGCGACGGCCACAAACGAAACAAAACAGAAACTCGCAAGCGGTTCGCCCCGCCAGCCAGCCAAAAGCAGAGTCCAAGCAGCGTGGCCAAGTGCGCCAGGCACAGCACTCCATTCCCACTCCCCCACCGATGCATGGTGAAGTGATTTACGACGGTGCGATCATCGATGGTGCGTGCGATGCGATGGGGAACTGTGGTTGCGGAGCCAGCGGATGTGACTCGATCGGATGCGACGGCGGATGCGATTCCATCGGGAGTTGCGGCCCGAACTGTGGATGCAGCCTTTGTGGTGAACTGGCCGGAGGAAGGGCATGGCGTCCCGCGGTAACGCTGAGCCTTCCACAAGATGGATGGGTTTCGTTTGAAGCGATTCACTATTGGACGGACGGCATGGACCTGCCTCCCCTGGTGACGCAGTCTCCTGCGGGAACCGTCCAAGGCGACGCCGGAGTCCTTTCGACCGCACTCCGTCCGACGCCCACGACCGTGTTGTTCGGTGGTGGCGATGTTTTGGATGATCCGTTTGACGGCGGGCGACTACGGTTTGGTTTCTGGCTGGATCGTTGCCACACGATCGGCATCGGTGCAGAGTACTTTGAACTGTCGCGAGAAACCGAAACCTTTTCAGCGACCAGCACCGGCGATCCGATTCTCGCTCGCCCGTTCTTCAACACACTGACCGGACGCGACGACGCGGAGCTGGTCGCCTTTACCGACGCGGATACCCAGCTGACCGGAACCGTCGGCGTTCAGGCCTACAGCGAACTGGCCGGCGGAAGCTTCCATGTACGTGCACTCCGCAACTGCAGCGAAGGCTGCCGGGAGTGGTTGTTCTGCGGATGCAACGGACACTACTGCACACGCAGTGAGTTTCGCGTCGGCTATCGCTATGTCGAGTTGAACGAAGGCGTCAGCATCACGGAAGACTTGACCAGCGGATTGCTACCGAGTCGCGGCGAATTCCTGATCTCGGATAACTTCGACACAGAAAATCAATTCAACGGAATCGAACTAGGTTGGAACAGCCGCATCGTTCGCGGGTACTGGAGCCTGGAAGGTCTCGTTCGACTGGCCGTTGGCAATACGCGTCAAACGGTGAACATCGCCGGCAGCACGACGATCACCGACCAGACCGACTTGAACAACCCCGTCACCGACACGTTCGAAGGCGGACTGTTGGCCGCAACCACCAATAGTGGTCGTTACGAACAAGACGAGTTCTCGGTCTTGCCGGAGTTCAATTTGATCCTCGGCTACCAACTGACGGACCATCTCAAAGCGACGGTCGGCTACACCGGTTTGTACTGGTCCAATGTGGTTCGCCCCGGACAACACATTCCGACCGAACTCAACCCTGACTTCCTCCCACCGGCCGTGACCAGCAACGGAGCCGCTCGGCCGCTGTTCGCGTTCGACACAACGGACTACTGGGCGCATGGGATTACCTATGGCCTCGAGTACCGGTGGTAACCGTCAAAACCGGTACCGGGGTGAATTCTTTTGGGGACGGGGCCGATAGCACCGACCAGAGACTGGCGTGTCCCCCCAAACAACGCGGACGCCGCAATCGTCAAGGTCGAAGTGAAACCCGAGTCATCGGTCACCAAGAGACTCGGATTGACGCATGCGGTCGTTCGGTCCCCCGAAATTAGGAATCCATCCATGGTCTGGCAACGAATGATCCAGCGGCTGAAGCGCCGCAATCGTCGTCGTTCTTCTCACACGACTCAGCGCAGCCGTCGATCGCTCCATCATGAGCTTCTTGACCGGCGAGAGTTATTGGCGAGCGATATCGGTGCGATTTCGGGAATTGCGTTTACAGACCTGACCGGCAACGGGATCTCTGGCGATGACCCCCGCTTATCGGGTTTGACGGTCGAGTTGTTCCTCGATTCAAACGATGACGATATGTTCGACAACGGCGACGCGTCGCAGGGAACGACGACGACCGCTGGTGGCGGTGCACCGGAGCCAGGAGCCTATCGCTTTGACGACCTGGCGGTTGGTACGTACTTTGTCGTACAGCAAACACAATCTGGCTCGGCCACCCAGCCGGCACCCCAGATGGTCGAGATCACCGCGGACGACGCCGATGGGGAGACGATCGTCACGATCGATGATTTCACGACCGGTTCGCAGTTGCTGACGGCAACCGCGGGCAACGATCAGGTTGAATCGGTCAGCGCTCCCGGAACGCTGGGTGGCGAACGAGATGTCCAACTCGAAATCACAAATGGCGCCGGCAACTCGACGTTCCAAGTGGACACTGCCGGCACTGGACTGCTCAGCTTGGGAACCGCCGGAGACGCGACGGCACGAGCGACCGTCGAGTATGACGGCACCGATGGAGCATTCGGCCTCAACGTTCCACCCGGATTCACACCGATTACCTCATTGGCCGGTGGCACCGCCGGCGATGCGCCAGGAACAAACACCGGACTTCAGCTACTGGGCCGAGCCGAGAATCAGGCCGAGACGATGATCGTCACGGTGTACTCCTCTGGCACATCGGCATCGGAAGTCCCGGTGACGATTCCGCAAGATGTGGCGACACTACAAGACATTTTCGTCGCGTTTTCCGATCCGAGCTGGGTCCAGTCCACGGCAGCGGGAGTGACCAGCCCCGCGGACTTCAATAGCATCATCGGAATCGTTGCCGAAGCCGAAGTCACGCTGATTAACAACGACATCTTCTTTAGTGTCGTTGAGTCGCGAGGCCCCGCCCCGGTCTCGGTGGATCTGAATAACGTCCAAACACTCTCGCTCGGTGGTACGGTGTTCCAGGACTTCGGTGTCGGCGCCGACGCCAATGATGGAATGCTGGACGCGGGCGAAACCCGCTTGGCCGGCGTCGAAGTCCAATTGTTTGACGAGCCCGCTGGCGGAGGCACGATCGACCCCACACAGCAAACCGCGTTTGCGACGACCACAACCGATGGCAACGGCGACTACGTCTTCACGGGACTGGACGCGGGCAATTACGTCGTCGCCATTTTGGATGCCGAATTTGCGATGGGAGAACCGCTATTCGGACACTCCACGAGCACCGGTAACGACCCGGCTCCCGATCCGGATGACAACGTCGACGACGATGACAATGGAACGGCGGTCGAGAATTTCGGACTGGTCAGCGGTGAGATCACCCTGGTGATTAACAGCGAACCCACTGACGATGGTGACAACGACAGCAACACGAACCTGACGGTTGATTTCGGAGTGGTTCCCAATATCGATTTGGCAATCACAAAAACACTGGACGAGGCGAACTCGACGTTGGCCGCGGGCGGCCAAGCATTCTTCGACATCGCTTTTCAGAACAATGGTCCGCTCGATGCAACCAATGTGGTCATCACCGATGTCATCCCCGCAGGCTTGACGATCAACCTAGCCAACTCCGATTTCGGCACCTTCACTGAAACGATCAACGGCCAAAATGTAAGTGTTGCGATCGGTTCGCTCGCCGCGACGGCAACGGGCTCGATCCGGATTGCCGTCGACATCGCCGGCAACCAGACCGTCGACCTCACCAATACGGCCACGATTGCCGGCGACCAAGTCGAAACGGATACCGCCAACAACAGTGACGATGCACTGGTGACGCTGGAACGAACGGATCTGTCGATCACGAAGTCGGACAACACGGCAGGATCCGTGACCGCCGGTGAACAGTTCACATACACAATCACCGTGACGAACGCGGGCCCGGACACCGCAACGGGGATTGTTGCAACGGACATCTTGCCGGACGACTTGTCGTTCGTGAGCGCTTCATTCACCACCGGGACGGGTTCGGTCACGGAAAACCCGGGCGGTAGTGGTGACCTGACCATCAACATCGATGATCTGGCACAGAATGCCTCAGCGGTCATCGACGTGGTGGTCTTGGTGGCGGCGAATGCAGGCGACACGTTGATGAATACCGCCACAGTGACGAGTACTCCCAACACGGACACTGACACCACAAACAACTCGGCGACGGAAACCACACCGGTCGCAAGAAATGTCGACGTGGCGGTCACAAAAACGACGGCAGGTACGCCGACGGCGGGAGCTCAAATCACGTACACGTTCACCGTTACCAACAATGGCCCGGGCATTGCTCGCGGCGTAACGGTGGTCGATACGCTTGATAATCGCCTGACCTTCAACGCACTGACGGCAGGAGCGACGGGCGTCACGGTGACGGAAAATGGGCAGCAACTCACGTTCGATGTTCCGGACATCGACGCGAACTCTTCCCTCGTCTTTTCATTCACGGTCGACATTGCCACCTCGGCAACCGGAACCGTCAACAACGCCGCGACGGTCAGCACCACCGATAACGACACCAATGCAGCAAACGATACTTCGGACGTCGACATTGCCGTTGTCGTTGACACCGACTTGGTGCTCGACAAAGCCGTCGACTTGACGACCGCCGTACCCGGCAACGACACACTGACGTACACCTTCACGATCTCACACGACGCTGACAGCGTGAGTGATTCGGGACAGGTCACGTTTACGGATCAATTGCCCGCCGGTGTGACAGGACTGACGATCAGTGCCCCGGACGCGTTGTCTTCCGGATTCGACACCACGCAACAAACCGTCAATGTGGTTTATGCTCCGATCCCGATCGGCGAAGATCGCACGTTCACGGTGACGGCCAGCGTCAATGACGATGCCACGGGAACAATCGACAACACGGGTTCGATCTCCGTTGCCGGTGGTGATTCCGACACGACTAACAACTCGGATACGGTGTCGACGACGTTGACGCCCGAATTCGATGTCACGCTGACCAAGTCCGCCGACGACACGACTCCGGCGCCGGCATCGAACGTGACTTACACGATCGCGCTGACCAATGCCGGACCAAGTACCGCGACCGGTGTTGTCTTAACGGACGATGTCCCCGCGGGCATGACATTCGTCAGTGGAACACTTGAAGGCAACGCCGCAACGCTCAGCGGCAACACTGTCACGTTCCCGAGCATCACGCTGGATGACGACGAGACGGTCAATGCGACGTTAGTCTTCACCGTTGGGGCCGATGCCTCCGGTACGATCACCAACACCGCGACCGTGGCCGCCGATGCCGGTGAAGTCGACGCGACCAACAACACCGCCACCGAAGACATCACGGCGGAACCGCAAGCGGATCTGACCGTCGCCAAGACCGTCGACCGCAACACGGTCCAGTCGGGTGAAACCCTGACGTACACAGTAACCGTCACCAACAGCGGCGTGAGCACCGCCGTGGCGGCGACGGCAAGCGATACGCTTCCAAGCGGCGTCACGTTTGTTAGCGGTGTCGGCCCCAACAGCGAAGCCCTCACGGCGACCAACGGGGTCATCACCGTCAACGGCGGTGACTTGGCTCCAAACACCTCGTTCCAGTTCACCATCATCGCGACCGTGAACGACAACGCATCGGGAACGCTGACCAACAACGTCTCCGTGACAACGACCACGAACGAGTCGGACGCCACCAACAACGCCGCCTCAGCCATTTCGACGGTCGATCCTTTCCAAAGCAGCATCTCCGGATTCGCTTATCTCGATCCAGACAACGATGGTGACTTCTCCGCCGATGAAGTCGGTCTGGCCGGATTCCTCATCACGTTGACCGGAACGGACTCCGATGGCAACGCCATTGAACCGCGATCAGTCGTGACTGACGAGAGTGGTTTCTACCAGTTCTTGCAATTGCCGGCCGGTACTTACCGCGTGGAGCAGACGCAACTGGAAGACTTCGTCGATGGTCAAACCACGGTGGGTGCGAATGCAACGGCTACGGCAACAGATAACGTATTTAGCGATTTGGACCTGGATTTCAGCACCAATGCGACCGACTTTAACTTTGGAGAGTTGAGAGCAATCCTCTCAAAACGACGTTTCCTCGCGTCCTCGTAGTGAGTGACCAACGTAAGCGTTCGCTTTAGTCGTGTCGCACTGGGAGCCGGTGAAGTAACCCGCGGCACGAAAGCAGCCGAACCACGTTGACTACGCAGCAATCGCGCTGAGGAAACTGCCAAACGCACGGCCTTTCGGGGGGAAGGCCGTGCGTTTTTTTGTGCGCTGCTGCCGCAATTCACCCTTTCACGCGCACGCATCTTGCCCCACGGGGCTCCTGATCATTGTCGCAGCTCATTCGGCTGCGAATCGGTTTGACCTTCAGACCGAACAATGATCACGCGTGCCTTTTGCAATTGCGTCAGTAACCCGGGAGGACCCCTTCGATGTCCACGATACAACCACACGCAAGAGTCTCGCACAGCTACTTGGACCCCATCATTGGTCCGAAACTCAAGTCGCTGTATCCGAAGCTACACATTCCCGCTTGGTTTCCGCCAGAAGGCATCGTCTTAGCTGGACACGTCTCCGCCATCGCGGCTGCAATCGGATTTGCCTTTTCCACGTCGTCCGTTTGGGGAGGTTTTTTGGCTGCGGCGGGAGTCGCGGGAAACCACCTCGCGGACTGTATCGATGGCACACATGCTCGCACGACGGGGCAATGCCGAAACGGTGGCGAGCTGCTGGATCACTTCACCGATCCGCTTTCGTTTGCGTACTACCTGATCGGCATCGGAGTCGCTTGCGGACGATTGGACCTCGCACTCGCAGCGGTCGTTTGCTTGTTCGCCACTGCCGTACTGACCAACATCAAAGCCAAGCTCATCGGAGAGTTTAGCTTGGAACGCTTTGGCCCGACGGAATTCAAGTGCCTGCTGACGGCTGCTGGAATCGCCTTGGCCGCGTCTCATTTCCTTTCGGTGCCTGGATCCGACATCACGACGGGCCTGACCTATTGCTTCGGCGGTTTGATCGCGATCGGACTCATCCAATTACCGATTCAGCTGTACCGCAGCGTCCGTGAAGTAAATCAAAAGGGCGGCGAACCCGATACAACGGAATGGGTTTCTCGCTGAGCGATTGAGTGCTTTTCAACGTTTTGTTTTGGGATTGAGCCACACGGCGTTCGCTGCGGTTATCCGCAAAAACCGGGGCTAACGCTGGACTGCGAAAGGTATGGGGTGTGACTGGTTTTGCTCGCGCAGCTTTCCTTCCGTTTCACTAGGTGATCATCGTCTTCCGATAGGCCCGGAGGGCCGAAAGCCCTTTGCCGTGGGGCTTGCCCGGGCTTGCCCACCGGCAAAGTGCTGTCGCCCCATTCGGGGCTCATGCGCGGAACAAAACGTGCGCAATCAGAATCAGCACACCCCCAACCCTTTGACTGTCCAGGCTACCGCCCATCGGCTCAAAATTAGGGTTGGGCCTGCGGCTCGCGTTCGATCTGCAATAGGGTCCCGATCACGATCGCAGGTAGAAACACCGCGGCCGCATCGGCGAAACGTCCCAGTGGTGGGCTGCTCAAGATGACGAAGCCCACTTTGGCAATCCAATACGTCATACCGATCCAGCAAAACGCCCTCCAGCCCGCTCCCATCGCAAGCCGGTACCGGGCCGGCGCGGCGACCAGTTTGACCAGCCACCAAAGCAACCCGACGACGAACGTGAGTAAGAAAACGGGATGCATCAAAATGTCTGCGGCCGTTCCCCAAACCGCCCGCCTCGCCGCAAGCGCCAGCCAACGGAGATAACGTTGCGGATAACGCGCAACGATCATTCGGTTGAGTCCACCGATCATTCGGTGTTCGTCAATGGCGGCAGGAGTTCGCGACGAGTCATTCTCTTTGCCTTCGATCAGTTTCTTCGCGGTGGGCCAAACGACCCGGTAGTTCAAATCGTCCCACTGCGACTCCATCGTCATCGTGGGCAATCCGCTCGAATCAGACGGCGTTTCAAAGTCCATCCATTGAAGCTGCAGGGCAACCGCGCCGGCCAATTGCGCAGCCTCGGGATGCGAGTCGCTGGCACTTTCCGCCAGTTCGAGAAGCTCGTCTTGTGTGACCGTCTGAACGAGAATGCCAGACAGGTTCTGATGGCCGAAGGGAAGGAGTCCGAATTCACCGACGACCACCAAACGGGATCCCATCCAGCACAGGACCACCAACGCGATCACACCCGCCATCCAACCGCCTCGTAAACGTTGACGAAGCGATATGCGATGCTCGCCTTTCGATGCGTTCAACCATGGCGAAAACCAACCCGCCAGAGCGAGCCAGGGGATCAAGAACAGGTACGCCGGCCGGACGAAAATGGTCGTCACCGCCAACACGACCGTGACCAGAAACGCACGCTTGAATTCCGTCCGCGAGTACCACAGCCAAGACACCACCGTCATCACACCCAACGACAGCGCGATGCTATCGGTACTGACCGTGTGAACATGGTCGGAGAAGGTGCACCCGAGCAGCACACTTAACGCCGCGACCAAAGCAGCACCGCCGGGGAC
>JBCBOO010000243.1:0-10245 GCA_039821235.1 Planctomycetota bacterium | reverse complement strand
CCGAAAAGAACTTTGTACACGCATCCTTTTCCGCTTCGTTTGGCGGCCGGCCATGCGTCAAAAGAAATGCTTCACGAACTTGTTCTTCTAAGGAACTGGTCCGAGCAGCCAAACGCGATGCCATCGCTCGAGAACGCTTTGCGACGAAATCACTGTTCATCATATAGAGGGCTTGAGTGGGGATGATGGAGTCTGACCGTTTCGAGCAGGTGAAGTTTGCGTCGGGGAAATCGAACAGTGCCATTTGTTCTTCGGTCGCGTCACGTATGACGGGCAGATAGACGGATCGGTAAACCGAGTCTGCTTCGCTTCGCTGCCGTCCTAGCTTTCCATCGCCCGCATGCGCCACGGCAGACTGCTGTCTTTGCAGGTTGATCTCTCCGGATGCCACCAGCATGGCGTCACGAAGTGATTCCGCTTCGAGCGGACGTGGATTGCTGCGCCAAAGTAGTTCGTTGTCAGGATCAACGTCGTAGTTTTCAGAATCAAACTGCGCGCTGCGACGGAAGACGTCCGAAAGGACGATTTCGCGAATCAACTGTTTCACACTCCAGTCATTTTGCATGAACTGAATCGCCAGATGGTCCAAAAGAGCTTGATTGGTGGGCGCCATCCCGGAGGGGCCGAAGTTGTTGGGTGTTCCGACGATCGGCCGACCGATCAAGTGCATCCAAATCCGGTTGGCCATGACGCGAGCGGTCAACGGATTGTCACGCGTTGTGATCGCCTTCACGAGCTGCTCGCGTCCGGAAGAGGCGGATCCGGTCACTTGAAAATTCAAGTCGCCAAACATCTGCAGGAAACCACGCGGCACGACTTGAGCAGCTCTTTCAACTTCGCCTCCAATCAGAACGCAGGCGTCCGTCATCGACTTTGCCTCCTGCACGCCCATGGCGAATGTCTTTTTGGTTCCGTCCGCCTTCATGGTTGCCAATTCGCCTTCTAGCCGGAGGCGGCGATTGCGAACGGACTTGTATGCTCGTTTCGCGTCTCCGTCGCCATCTTTTCCGGGTCTTCCCATCGAAGACATCTGTTGGTTCAGCGCGTTGATCTGTTCCTTGATGCGTGCAATCGAAGAAGCACTTGTTCCATTTGTCGACGGAGCGTCTTCAATGGGCAAGAGAAGGAGGTCGCTGGGGCGATGGTTCTGGGCCACCCTCTGGGTGCCATAGTACGTTGTTGTGCTACTAAAAATTCCGGCCATCGCGTAGTAATCTGTGGTTGGAATCGGGGCCGTTTTGTGATCGTGGCATCTTGCACAGGCAACAGTCAGTCCGAGCACACCTTGGGTCAGCGTGTCGATCTGTTCGTCGATCATGTCGGACTGAAACTTCCTCGGGTTTTTCTGGTCAAGATGCTTCATCCCAATTGCAAGGAAACCGGTTGCAATCAGGTTTTGTTGCCATTGTTCGTCGGTCTTCACCGGAAGCAGGTCGCCAGCGATTTGTTGGGCGAGGAACCAGTTGTATGGCGTGTCTTGGTTGAAGGCGTCAATGACATAATCTCGATACCGCCAAGCATGGGGGAAGCTTGTGTTGCGTGATCCTGAGGACTCGGCATATCGAGCCACGTCCAGCCAGTGTCGACCCCACCGTTCACCGAATTGGTCTCGCGCGAGAAGTTCTTCCAACTTGGCTTCCACGGCAGACTCGGAGTCTCGCTTGAAGTCGCGTTGGAACTGTTGAATTTCGTCAGTTGTCGGAGGCAGACCGATCAAAGTGAAATTCAATCGTCTCAAGAGTGTCAAGGCATCTGCTGGAGGCGCAGGTTTGAGTCCTTCCTGGAGGAGTTTTTCATTCACCAGTCGATCGATGGTACTGTTTGGCTGGGCAGCTGGAGGTTGGAACGCCCAGTGCTTTCGCCCCTCGTCAATCTCCTTTTCGTTGATCTTGGATTGATGAAACAGGACCTTCTTTTCTCGCGGATCAGGGGCTCCCATTTCGATCCAACGCTTGAAATCCGCGATCACCGAATCGGGCATCATTTCGCTGGGAGGCATCTCGGATCCCTCCCAACAAATGGCTTCGTAGAACAGACTCTCCGCCGGCTTTCCGGGTACGATGACTGGTCCACTGTCTCCGCCTTCGAGCATCGCGTTGCGAGAGTCGAGCAGCAGCCCCGCTCGGCTGTCGCCGCCTTCCACCGAGTGGCATTCGTAGCAATACCGCACAAGAGCCGGCCGGATCTTCGCCTCAAAGAATTCAAGCTGATTGACAGAGTAAGACTGCCCGAGAAGAGTCGAGGGAATCGCGATCGTTACGATGAACAGGAAGAGTGGCTTGAGGCGTTTCATGAGAAGTCTCAACGGTGATTTGAAAAACACTGGGAGATTGAATTTGAAACGCGGCCAGAGAAAGCTCATCGCCGCGCTGATGGTGCGCGCTAACGCATTCGTCCGCGGCGCCTTTGTTTTGCTCGTGGGGCTTCCACGATGACTCGAATCAAGTCACTGGTTCGTCCAGGGGAAATGAGGTTGACCTGTAACGTTCTGCGATCTTCGCTTAGCGTGATTCGGTCGCCGTTTGCTTTGCCCGTGAAATCCAATTGGCGTCGCGGCTGTGGTTCGCCAGCGCCCAAGTTGCCGAACAAGTGGCTGCTATCCAACAACTCGTCATGGAGAACGATCAGTCCCACGATTGGCTGATCAAACGTGACGGTGCCGGAAACGCGAGTGGCTTCGCGAGGCGGCAAGCTTCGCTCAGGTGCGTGTTGCAAGAGATAACTGCGAACACGTGTTCCACGTTGTAGGTCGCTCGGTGTCAGTTCAGACGAGGCGCGGTACTCTCCAGGCTGTGCAACGTTGACAGACAAGTTGCCTTCCAAACGCAGCGGTCTGCCTTCCGCGGCCAGAAAAATTTGGTCATCACTCCGAATAAAGCGGACACGTTTTGGCCAAGGAGGGATCAAGTGGACCGAATCGGAAGAATCGATGACTCCCATGGCGACGGGCCAAATCTGGGCGTAACGCTGGACTTCCAGGTCCACGTCCTCAATGTCCGCACCGCTACGAATGCGGATCGCGTCGCCTTCATCCAACCTTCGTTTCTCGGTGGACTCATTCAGGATGACGTCGACTTCGCCTTCGAATACGGAAACTTCGGAAACTCCGTCCAGCCGCAAGTCAATTCCGAATGACGTCCCAAGATCGACGACCTCCGCGTTGGGAGTGTCGACGGAAAAGCCCTCCGCTCCCTCCGGAACCGTCGCTGTTAACAAGCCAGATACGAGCCTGGTTTTTGCGGCACCAACCAAGTGATAAATCGCCGGCCCCTGAAGTGTGACTTCGACGCCACTGTCGAATACCACTTGTGCGATGCCGCTGGTGAGTCGGAGACTTTCGTTGCCCAGTCGTGTTCCCAACGGCGGGCCGTCGCCGTCCCAGCTTGCGTCATAAACATGAACGAGCGACGCGAAGGTTGTTTCCGGAGCAAACGCTTCTTCGGGACCTGTCCGCAAGATCATAAATAAGACACTGGCCGCCAAACCAATGCCCAAGATCGCAGCCGACCAAACGCGACTGCTTTTTGATTGAGTGACTGCGTGCTTTTGTTCTTCGTCGTCATTCCGCGTTGCTGAATCAGCCTCAGCAGGCCCAGCCTCAGCAGGCCCAGCCAAATCCGTCGCCAGATTGCTGTGCAAGTCGATCATCGCCAGGTATTCGTCGCACGCTCGCTCGTCGCTCCGCAGTAAGCTCGTCAACTGCTCAAGCTCTATTTCGCTTGCCGATCCATCGATCGCGGCGGAAGTGAGGTCTCGTAAACGACCCGCGTCAAATGGGACCTTTGGATGCGTCATGACGCAGGCTCCTGAGAATGAACCGTCTGATTGACACAGTCCATCAACGTGGAGCGTACACGCTGCAGCAGCTTGTAAATGGCGTCTTGTGTGCGGCCGAGTCCGACGGCAATTTCCTGGACAGAACGATCCTCGAAGTAGTAGCGCGAAAGAACGTCCTGACTCTTCAGCGGCAACTTTGACACACAGTCGCGCAAAGGATCGAGTCTTCGATCCAATTGGGGCTGGATCTCGCGACGTCGCTCCAGCAGCATTGTCGCGACTTCTTCGTCCAGGAATCCTCGCCAACGCCCCTGTTTTCGGAGGTGTTCCTTTGCTTTGTTCGCTGCAAAACGACAGGCCCAGGGAGCGAAAGGAAGCGCCGGGTCATAGCGATCGATTTGCTTCCAAAGAGCAACCGCCGTTTCCTGTACCACTTCTTGAGCGTCCGACAGATTCGGCACGATCACCAGAACGTACCGCAGGATCTCACGCTCGTTCTTCAACAGAACGCGTAGAAAGTCTTCTTGTTTGAGTGGTTGCTTCGTCAACGGATTTTGCCGGTGTGGTCGAATTCTCCTGTTCGCACACACCTACTTTGCAAGTCAGCCGACGTTTTGGACAAGCGCTTTCAGATTTTCTATGTCCGGATAGAAGTTTCCTCGGCGAGCGAATCGAAATCCACATCGACGGACGGTCGGGAAACTACCGAAAACAAGAGAAAAGTCGCTTCGAGAGAAGTCTCTACGACTGGAGACTGCCAAGGTCATCGATGGACTTCGGCATCCGGAATTCTGGCTCGAAGGCTCCGTCGAAGGAATAGACATCGTTGAAGTCTTCCCGCCGGTCGGAATCACTTTTTCGCATTTGCTCGATGCGGATCAGGTTATAGACGATTTCGCCAAAGTCGCTGGTCGACTCGACTCCCCAGGACGCCAGGACCATTCGTGCAAGATAGCCGTATTGCTCGACGGCATAACGTCGGCAGGCTTGGCACAGCTGCTGGCCCGTAATGTGCTTGGGCCGAGGACGTTCAACGGATTCCTCCTCGGAATCGGTCGACAATTCGGGGCCGTTCTCATGCGCAAATTGGAGGGCCTCCCGAATGAACTGGTAGGCCTCGTACTTGTAGCGAGCATCGTCTTTCAAGAGACGTCGCATCGCTTGAAGAGGCGAGTTTGTCAGTTCATTGCTCATCGATCGATCTCACGTTTCCGCCCAGACGCACCAGTGTTACTTCAATTCTATCCGACAGTTCGCCAAAGGGATCACTCATTCCGTCTTCCTCGACGCGATTTTGCCGGAGGTGGGGTTTTGACGACACGAACCACATCCTCGGAGGAAATCATGATTCGGCGTTTGTCTTCCGTTCGTACCACCAATTGTTGCGAAAGAATGTCCTGAGCCAATACCGAGACGGTGCCTTCTCGCGTCAAAACCTGAGATCCGACCGCTGGCAGCTCGGCCGACATCGCCTCATAAGTGTCATATTCGTACCGGAGGCAACATTTCAGCCTACCGCAACGTCCGGAAATTTTGGTGGGATCCAACGTGGACCGCTGCAGTTTGGCCATTTTCATTGACACAGGCGGCATCTTGCTCAAAAACGTCGCACAGCAGATCGGCTGACCGCAATCCCCGTAGTCGGCGATCAACTTTGCCTCATCTCGCACACCGATCTGTCGCATTTCGATACGGGTCTGGAATTCCGATGCGAGGTCTCGGACGAGCTGGCGAAAGTCGACTCGGCCATCGGCAACATAGTAAACGACGATCCGCTCTCCGCCGAGAAGGCGTTCGACGTCTACCAGATTCATTTCCAGACGACGTTTGTCGACGTATCGCTGGCAAATTGCCAAATCATCCCGCACCAAGTCTTTGATGTGCTGCCACTGCTTTGTGTCCTCGTCACTGACCCGACGCAGAACTCGGCCGCGAGTCGGCTCCTCCATCGCGTCGAGGGCGACCGGCGTTGCCTCACACAAAACTCCCCCGAATTCGGCACCACGATCGCTCTGCACAACGACTTCATCGCCGTAACGAAGCGGCTGATGGGATGAGAAAACGCCCAACATGCGCATTGAGCCATAGCGAATGACATATTCGAGCGTGGCGCTTGTGCGTTCCGATCCGCGTTCGTTGGAGCGATTCCCGGATCGGTTTTGCTCTTGGCCCTTTCGGCCAGCCGTCATGGGGAGTCCCAACCCCAGGATTGTCCCGCAACGACAACGCCATCTTTTCTTGTTCCGACCAGCAACTCACTTTCGCCGTTGAAACAGAGCGCCCACACACCACTCTCGGATCCGATGGTCGTTACCGAACCGCCGCTCGCGAAATGAATTTTGCCGCCGACTTCGGCCGCTGCGATCTGGCCGTTCGGCGAAACGGCCAGCCGCGTGATCCAATCGCTGCCTGACGCGATCGCATTCGCCTCCGCCTGGTCGCTTGCCTGGCACTTGTAAAGCTTGCGATCACCCGATCCGACGATCAACGTCTCGGCATCTTGGAAAGCGACACACCAAGCCGTTTCCTCGCCGATTTTGATGGTTCCTTTTGATTCCAATGACGGCCAAGCGAGCAGGTGCACGATGCCTTCACCATCAGACGCTGCGATCCGATCCCCGCTGGGAGAAAATGCGATGCAGGTGATCGAAGCTTTTGAGACTTCCGCGGACTTAGACACCTTGGAATCGCCCAAATTCCACACAAAGATCTTTCCCGCTTCATTCCCGGCAACGACGGATTGATCATCTGGTGAGATCACCAGTGACTGACACCAACGCTCGAAAGCGTTTTCGTGCAAAGTCGCCTTTGCCTCCGAACGATTGAACACTCCCAGGTTGCCCTTGTAGTCCACACTGGCGATTTGCTCGCCATCGCTGGTTGTCCCGAGGCACCAAACGGCCGCCGGATGTTCGTAGAGCTGTTCAAACTTTCCCTCTTGAACGTCGTCGCGGGAAAACTTCAACACCGCGCCGGGGCGAAGCAGCAACCCGGTTGCTTTGCCAGCGACGAAGTCTTCCCCGAATTGACTGATAGAGGTGATCCACATTGCCTCCTTCTCGGCGGGCGATGCTTTTTCGACCTCGTCTGCAAAACACGTCGCGTGAAGAATCAGTCCGGCTAAAACCAGCACGAAGAAGCGTCGGAGCATGGCAAACCCTGGGGAAAGGAGAGAGAGCGATCGATCAAAACATCACTCGTCAGTGACGCAGCCTTCGCTCGCTGTTTTGACGTTCTTAATGTATTTGTACAGCGTGCCGCGTGTTGCTTTCAATGGTGGCGCCGTCCACTGTGCCTTCCGTTGCTCCAATTCCGCTTCGCCGACCGCGACATCGAGCGCGTTGGTTTCGGCGTCAATCGTCACTTGATCGCCGTCGGCGAGAAGTCCGATCGGACCTCCGAGCTGTGCTTCCGGAGTCACGTGCCCGACGATGAAACCATGACTCCCGCCGCTGAAACGGCCGTCCGTGATCATCGCAACATCGGCTCCTAAGCCGGCGCCCATGATTGCGCTGGTCGGCGTCAGCATCTCCGGCATTCCGGGTCCGCCTTGCGGTCCTTCATAGCGAATGACGACGACGTCACCTTTTTCGATTTTCTTCTGCTCGAGCGCCTCCAGCATCGCTTCTTCGCTGTCGAAACACTTGGCCGGTCCGGTGAACTGCAGTCCCTCTTTTCCGGTGATTTTCGCAACCGCGCCGCCCGGCGCTAATGAGCCTTTCAGGATTCGGATGTGCCCCGACTCTTTGATCGGATTGTCAACCGTGCGGACAATTTTTTGGCCTTCTTTCAAGTCCGGGACGGATGCGACATTCTCGGCCAGTGTTTTCCCTGTCACGGTCATGCACGAACCGTCCATCAACCCTTCGCTGATCAAGTACTTCATGACTGCCGGCGTTCCACCGATGCTGTGCAAATCCTCTTGCACGAACTTGCCACTCGGTTTCAGGTCGGCCAAGTAGGGAATGCGATCGCTGACGGACTGGAAATCATCAATTGTGATCGGCACGTCAACGCTCCGCGCCATCGCAATCAAGTGAAGCACCGCATTGGTGCTGCCTCCCAATGCCATTACCGTGACCATCGCGTTTTCGAATGCCGCGCGTGTCATGATGTCTCGTGGTTTGATGTCCCGTTTGAGCAGCTCCAGGATCGCTTCACCAGCCCGCATGCATTCCGTTTGCTTCTCAGGGTTCTCCGCAGGTGTGCTTGCGGAGTAGGGCAGCGACATTCCGAGGGCTTCGATGGCGGTCGCCATGGTGTTCGCGGTGTACATGCCGCCGCAGGCTCCCGCCCCCGGGCAACTCTTCTCGACAATTTCCTGGCGTTCTTCGTCACTGATTTGGCCCGCGATGAATTGACCGTAGCACTGGAAGGCACTCACGATGTCCAGCTTTTCACCGTTACGAAACCCCGGTTTGATCGTTCCGCCATAGACCATGATGGACGGCCGATTCAATCTTCCCATCGCAATCAAGCATCCAGGCATGTTCTTGTCGCAACCCGGCAGTGCAATCAACGCGTCGTACCACTGAGCCCCCATCAAGGTCTCGATCGAGTCGGCTATCAAGTCGCGACTCTGAAGCGAAAAACTCATCCCGTCGGTCCCCATCGAGATGCCATCACTGACACCGATGGTGTTGAACCGCATGCCGACCATGCCAGCGTCTTCCACGCCCTTTTTGACTTCTCCTGCCAGGTCCAACAGGTGCATGTTGCAGCTATTGCCTTCGTACCAGACACTCGCAATGCCCACCTGAGGCTTGTTCATGTCCTCACGCGTCAGTCCGGTTGCGTACAACATCGCCTGAGAGGCACCTTGACTCTTGGGCTGTGTGATTTGGCTGGAATATTTATTGAGCTGCGACATGGGAAAAAGGAGCCCGCGGGCAGTGTTGGACAGGGGAATGGCTTGAAAAGGCGATCGTTCACTCACCGAAACCGTCCGGTGCATCGACAAGCCGCATTATGATGGAATGCCCCCGCGCGGCAATCCGACGAATTGGCCCGCGGGCCTGTCACAATCCATGACGTTCTCCAGCGATCTGCAAAGTCGGATCGCCTGCGGTCGTCGAGCATTTCCAATCCAACACGGTTCTCTTCGGAGCTCTTCATGTCGATTCGTCTTTTGGCCGTTCTTGTGAGTTCCCTCACGCTGTCCTTCACAACTCCTGCATCTGCCGATCCACCCAACAAGAACGGCAACCCCGACGTGCCGGCGAATTCCTCTACCGCCGAAAGTCTCTTCGACGGAAAAACCCTGAACGGCTGGAATGGTGACTTGAAGTGGTTCCGAACGTCGGGCGACGTGATCATCGCCGGCAGCCTGGACGAAAAGATTCCGGCCAATCAGTTCCTTTGCACCGACAAGACCTACGGCGACTTTGAGTTGACCGTCGAAGCAAAACTCGTCGGCCAGGGAAACAACGCGGGCGTTCAGTTCCGAACGCGACGGATTCCAGACGACACGGAGGTCATCGGGTATCAAGCCGACATCGGGTTCACCAACAATGGAACCTGCTGGGGAGCCCTCTATGATGAATCGCGAAGACGGCGTTTCTTGGACCAATCCCCCGAACTTGCGATGAAGGCATTGCGTCGTGGAGGCTGGAATGAAATCAAGGTGATCGCCAAAGGACCCACGATTCAGATCTTTCTTAACGGGGTCAAGACCGTCGACTACACCGAGCCGGACGCGGAGATTCCTCGCGACGGGGTGATCGCACTGCAAGTCCACAGCGGTCCGCCGCTGGAGGCGCATTACCGGAACATTACGATTCGCGAGCTGCAATAGCGAAGGGGCATCCGGGGCGATATACTCCCGCCGACGACCTCCTTCGGTTCGTGGTCTCGCCCGCGTAGCTCAGTTGGATAGAGCAAGTGACTTCTAATCACTAGGTCAGAGGTTCGAATCCTCTCGCGGGTGCTCGACTGAATCGACTGGGCACGAATCCTTTTCGCGAATCATCTCAAAAGTCGCGTAGGCATGTTCGCTGCGACGTTGAATCCGAGTACTCTCTGGCGCCTGATTTCGCCAAGCTCCTCTGATTTCTGTCCAGTTCGATGCAGACCGATGACCTTCGAATCGCGAAAACGCGACCGCTCCTCACGCCGGCGCTGCTCGAAGAGGAAGTGCCGGCGTCTATCGATGTGACCCGAGTCGTCTCGAATGGCCGCGCCGCGATCGAAACTGTTTTCGATGGGAAGGACGATCGTCTGTTGGTCATCGTTGGGCCCTGTTCCATTCACGATATCGTAGCGGCACGCGAGTACGCCGAAAAACTCCGTCGGCTTGCCGAGGAAGTCGAATCAAAACTCCTGATCGTCATGCGAGTCTATTTCGAGAAACCTCGCACCGTGGTCGGCTGGAAGGGGATGATCAATGACCCGAACTTGGACGAGTCGTTTGAAATCAACAAGGGACTGCGACTGGCCAGGAGGCTGCTGGTCGACATCGCCGATGTCGAC
>JBCBOO010000242.1:0-10262 GCA_039821235.1 Planctomycetota bacterium | reverse complement strand
CTTTTCCGCGGCACCCTAAGTTTGAAAGTTGACAATGCACTCGTCGATTTTTTCTCCGCGAAATTTGTGTCCCTCACGCATTTTTCGCAGCAGCTGAAAGTGTTCTTCGCGCACTGGAAGCGTCGACGTGTCCACCAAACGGTAACAACCAAGATGGACCGTCGACGGTCATCGGCGATTCCATCGAATCAGGAAGCGCGATTGGGATACGTCGCACGACCGGTATCTCCAGCAAACTCCTGTCTCTTTTGCATGCATTGCATTTTGCAGCTCGTTGCTTCCGATGACTCCCCTACGGCATCAAGAGTGCCCCCAAAAGTCATCTCCGCCGACGCCTCCCCGCGACCGGGCCTCAACTCGAAGGGCCTTGATGTCTTGTTCGCCGATCCACCTCCACCTCATCGAGACGTTCCCCTCGACGTTTCGATCAATCACGCGAAAGTCTTATGTCTGATTTTGCCGCACCATCAGCTGACCCCGATCTCGCAGATGTCAAGAAAGTCCGCAAGAGCTCGCGTCGAACCGATGCCGCGCAGTCGCCCCTGGAGACGTACCTGAGGGAGATCAACGAGACAGCCCTGTTGACCGCGAAAGAGGAGTTGGAGTTGGCGGCTCAAATTGAGCAGGGTGACGTGGAGGCACGTGACCGAATGGTGCGCGCAAACTTGAGGCTGGTCGTCAATATTTCGCGTGGGTACACCGGCAAGGGGTTGAGCCTTCAGGACTTGATCGAGGAAGGCAATTTGGGGCTTCTGCGAGCCGTTGAAGGTTTCGATCCGACCGTCGGAACACGGTTTAGTACTTACGCGAGTTACTGGATCAAGCAGTCAATCAAACGCGCGCTGATCAACAGTGCGAAAACGATCCGAATTCCTGCCTACATGGTCGAGTTGTTGAGCAAGTGGCGACGAGCGACGGCGAGACTCAGTGAAGAACTCGGCCGCACACCAACAAACGAGGAAGTCGCGCGGGTTCTGGGGCTGCCCAAGAAGAAGCTGCCGATCATTCGCAAGGCGATCCGAATCAGCAACAGTACCCCGCAAAGCGATCAATCCGAATCCGGGTGGTCACTGGGCGAAATGGTGATGGACGAGCGACTGAAGGCTCCGGATGAGACGCTGCTTGATCACGATATCCTGCGGCACGCCATGGACCTGCTGGGTGACCTCGAAGAACGCGAAGCCACGGTGCTCAAATTGCGTTTCGGCCTCGACGGCAACGAACCGAAGACGTTGAAGGAAATCGGCGTCGAACTGGGACTCACGCGAGAACGCGTCCGTCAGATTGAAACCGAAGCCCTGCGTCGACTCGCCGATGGACTAACCGATCCACGAGAGCGATTCGGAATCTAACGCTTTCACAACGTTTCATTTTCGGATGGAGCCGTAACGCCGCGGGTTACTAAAACAGCCGCTTGGTCGCCGCGGTGGTCATCTTCATTCGGCGTCTTTGGGATCCAGCCGCACGGGTTTCGTTTGCCGGGCGGTCGTGTCAACTTCCAGGCCCGACCACTTCAACGTCACCGTGCGATTATTCATCGCTCCCTTGAACGTGAGCGTATACTGGCCGGCAGGCAACATCCCAAAGTTAAACGATTTGTCTTGTCCAAGGATGTCTTTATCCTTTCTGGTCACCGATTTGGGCGCGGGGCTAAGAAAGAGCGTGCCACTCATTCCGACCGATGAATCGATGCTTCCATGCAGACGACCGTAAACGATCGCCGGCTTGGTGTTCTTGGGATCATCGTTCTTGACTGGAGCCGGCTTCGGTTTTCGATTGACGGTGAAACGGTATTCATCAGTCCGTTCGTTTCCGCAAGCATCGATGGCGCGAGCGACGACGGCGTACTCAATTGCTTCTTGAAATTTGAACAGGCACTTTGACAGGGGAACCTCGGCCGAGGCTCTTGGCGGATCGAAGATGTGTTCGCGTCGCTGAGAGTCGATCTTGCCGTCACCTTTGCTATCGAGGCCGAACTCGATTTTGCGAATTCCCGAAGCGTCGCGAGCACTATCTTGGGCGCTGACTGAAAAACGCAGATTCATCGGCGCGGTCAGGTTTCGCACACGTTCGGCGTTGATCGCGATGCTTCCCGGCGGCGTGGAATCCAGCACCGCGGTCAATGCTGCGGCGTCACGTTCATTGCTGCCCACGTTGAGCGACGCGAGGAGTGGGATTCGATCGTTGGCTTGTTGACCTTGATTCAGATCCTGCACCAAATCCCCGACCGTCGTGAGCAGTTCCACGACACCGGTTGGCGAAAGCGAAACCAAGGTGGTCTGGATGGACCGATCGGTTTGGTAGATGTAAGTCCGACGTTCGACGGTGAGACGGATCTCCGGCTTTTCTTTTCGGTTAAAGATGTTGCTCGCGAAATCCGCTTTCAAAATCGTTCGGATCGCCTCGCCGCGACCCTGGAAATAGACTTCCGTCTCAGGCGCGTAGTAGGTGAGAGGCTCTTTCTCGGTTTTCTCAGGGTCCAGAAGTAGCGAGATGGATGAAAAGCCAACTTCGCTCTTTGTTCGTTCGACTCCGCGAGCGTTTTGCTGGTGATCGACACGTTGGCGAATCGCACGCGGCCAGCCGTCGACATCGATGTTCACCCAGCTCTCGCGCCGTCCCAACGAAACGGGAACTCGAAAGTCATTGACGGTGCCTCCGGCCTGCATCCGGAGTTTCATTTCGCGTTGATCGGGCGGTGTCGTACTTTCACCTTGAAAACCACTCCAGTTTTCATCTTCCGTCCAAAGCACGATCAAGGGCTCTTTCTCGATCTCGGGCACTTCGTCCGTCAAGTCATCCCCATCAATATTCGACTTCAGTTCGGCGACGACTTCGATTTCACCATCAATGAACTCCGAGTTGAGCTCGATGTAATTTCGTGGCGCCCAAGGTTTCGCGGCCATCACAATCACCTGATCGGGTTCGCTGGTCGCATTTCCCTCGTCGTCGACCAACCTTGCGACCAACGCCATCCCATGGCTGACATCGATCGCTTGGATGGGCTTGGGCGGTTCAGGTTCCGGCTCGCCCTCGGCGGGAGGTGCGGGCGTAAAATCGAGCGGCACTCGCTCACGACCAGCCGGAAGCGACACAATCGCGGGCCCCATCAAAACGCGTTCGTCACGCATGAATTGCTCTTGGATTCTTCCCGAACCGTCCAGCAAGCCGCCTTCCGGTTTGGAGTATCGATTGGCGGCCACGTCCGGCCAGTATGCCGACACGTTTTTAGGCATGGCATTCGGCAGCCGCACCAACCAGACGCGTGCACGGCACGCGAGATCGGACTCGTTGTAGACGCGCAATTGGAACGGCGTCTTGCGGCGATGAAACGTTCGTAGCCAAAGCCCGCCTGTCAGGTCATCCTCGCCGCTGACAGATTCCTTGCTGCAGCCAATCCTGCGATGAGCCGACGCCACCAAACGCAGCCGATTGGGCTGGGGCAGTTCAACGGACACCGGGTAAGTCCCGACAACACCGTCGACTTGATCTTCCTCTGATTCACCGCGAATTCGAATGACCACCGCAGGACGTTCTCCCGGCGAGGCGGCTTCAAGCGCCGCGATTTCCAAAGGCAAATCCCGCGGTTCATCCGCATTGACGACCACACGAATCGTCTCGCCAAGCCCCACCTGTGGCAGTCCCGGGATGCGCCAGCGAGCAACGATTGGCGAACCAAACGATTGCGATTGCAGTTCGCAACTGACCAGCAAGTTCGTCGTCTTGGGGCGATCTGGACGGACGCGGACGACAATCCGTTGCGTGTCCTGCAGCGTGTCCAACGCAATCGATACGGGACTTGCGACCGGCGACAGCGACTCATCCAGCAACGTCACGGATGGTCTGCGAACGACTGGCACCGGATCCGCGGCATGCAACAAAGGTGACAAATTGGTGTTCGCAAGATCCAAACGCGGATCAACTCGCAACGAGACCGCAAAGCGATCCGCGAAAGAAGCTTCCGATGATGATTCCAGCAACTCCGGCCATCCACTTGACTCACCGGTCAGATCGGAACTCATGTAACGCTGCAGTCCGCTGCGGTACTGGGCGGAGAGCTGAGCTCCCTGCGCGGGAACGCTCGTCGGCGCGAACGATGCTTCGCTCAACTGAATCTCTCGTTCGGCAGTATCGTCATCATCATTCGGAGCCGTTTCGGTGGCCAAAACCAATTGCCGACGTTGATCGGAACTGGGCAACGGGCTGCGCAGCAACGTCCACGCCTGACGATTCAGCTCCCAGGTTCTCGCGGGATCGCGGAGAGCAAAACCAGAATCACCGAGCAACCGATCCACGTGATCCGAGACCGCTTTGTCGAAAAGTGACACGTTGGTGCGTAGTTCCGCGAGCAACCGATCCACGTCTGCCTGCAACGGATCTTGGGTTCCACGCGCCGACACAAGTAGGGACTCGGATGACTTGAGCGATGCGTCGAGCCGGCCACGCGGCGCTTGAATGTTGGACGTCACCGCATGACGTTGATACTCCAGCAGCGCCCAAGATCGGTGCCGCGCGACGGTGAGGGTGTGTTGAAGCTGATCGAGCGATTGAATTCGTCGATCCACGCGAATGCGACGACGATCGTTTCGCGCTTGATCCACCAATGCGGCAAGCTTCGTCGTGAATTCATCGCTCATCGTGACCCGCTGCGTCTCGCCTCGCGACAACTTCCAAAGCTTCCGCAGATCATCGGCGACCAAATTCGGCACATCGGTCGACCAATTTGGGTTCTTCGTTGCTCAGTACCTTGACGAACAACTGACGCCAGAGATGTGGCGCGAGCGCGATGGGACTGATCGATGCGGAATCTGAAAACGCATCCGGATCCTCGAAGCGATCCTTCAACTCCCACACATCCGCTTTGGCAAACGAATTGGGTGCATCCAGAATCGTAGTTGCGTTGCCCGCTTCGGCCGAGGCATCCTCGGTTGGTTCGTTGACCGCACCAGACTCGGTTGGTTGATTCGGCTCTTCGGCATCGGCCAACTCGACTTTGTCGTCGCCCGTGGCGGAATCAACTTCGGCTTCGTCGTCGCTTTCCTCTTCTTCCTGGTCGGAGGATTCGGGTTCCTCCTCGATGGGATCGGTCCATGCCACGCGGTACTGGAGCGACCCGGCATCAATCGCAGACTTGTCTACCCAGCCTTCGCCGCCGCGCAGCAGCATCAACTGCGGCATCTCGGTGTCCGCATTTCGAGGCAACCGCGCGTAACGGGAACTGATGTACGCACAGAGCTCATCCAACAGGATGTCGCGATCTTGATTCAGGTCCGCGAGCCCGCCCAAAGCATCGAGCAAGATCTCGGTCGAGTATGGAAGGCTGGTATTGGAATTCCAGCCGACGTTTTGTAGCGGCCCACGGGTCGCCAACAAGAACACGCGGTCCGCACAGACACCCTGGAGCTCTCGAACGACTTCGTCAAGCGACGTGAGCGCGTCATCATTCCACTGTCCAAGGGTGGGATGCCCCGCGAGCGGCTCCAAATCCAAAACCACCAACCGCAGTCCATTGAACGAGCTGGGTGCCTGATTCGCGAGTGGCTCGAGCAGTTCCGACAACGGCACAAGCCCCGTCGGCTGCCCTTTCTCATCGATGCCCAAATCCGAGCAGGCGAGCGAGGCGACGCCTTCACTGTTCCGCAACAAAAATCCTCGCAGCACGACTAGGACGGTGTCGTCTTTATCGTCTAGGTAACGTGTAACGACATCGGTGTCACGAAAACTGGACAAGACGGTTTCGCTGTCGTCCCGAATCACCGCCGCACCGAGTTGCTCTTCAAAGCGGGCTCGAGCGGAGTCGGCAAACAGCGGTGCGGTGACGATATCCGCGTTGTAGGGCGGCGCGATCAGAATCGTGCGCACCTTTGTCTCGCGGTCCCGCGAGAAGAGGATGTACAAAAACAACAGCAACAGCAGCGTTGCAATCGCGGTCAAGACAATCTTCGTCGTCCTCCGCTTTTTTTGCTCGCCGTTTCCGGCGCGTCGCCACGACTGACGTTCTCCAAATTTGCCTGCCGTACTCATGATTTGCTGTACCGCGTTGAGTTTTCTCGCGACTTGTCTGCTGACGCCCGGACCGCTTCCGCCGCGACCACGGCCGCTCGGAACAGAGTGGATCCGATGGCGGTGGAAGTGATACCGGAACTACTGTCAAGGATCCGTTATCCGGGTCCGATGTTTTTTACCCGCTGTGGCGTTCGGGAGGTCGATTCCCATTCCGCCAGTGCCACGGACATGAGTCTACCTAGTGGGACGGCACCGAAACACCTGCTAGAGTAATGGCGAGTGGGCGTGCCAGTTCGCCCAGGAATGGCCATGGGAGTAAGCAACAGCGATGCACAACGAGAGTGTGGCTTGGTTGGAGGGCATGTTCTTGCGGCCGCATCATATGCAGGCGGCCGAGAGAAACATTGATGAGAACGCTCGGCAACAGGTCGCGCTGGACCATGGGTACAGCTACGGTATCCGTCAAATCAGCTTCTCTCGGGAAGCGATCGCGAACGGACAATTCGAACTGAGCGAGTGCCATGCCCGACTTCGCGACGGCACGGTCATCTGGATCGATGACTCCCAACAACCGGATCGTGTTGATTTAGGGCAGGCGGGCGCTGGAGCGAAACGCGACCTGCGGGCGGCGTTTGATCAGATGGAATCGATCGACGTCTACCTCGCGGTCCCGAAATTACGACTCGGGCGACCCAACACGGAAATCGAACGCGGCGGTCAACATCGCTTTGTCAGTCTTGCGTCCCAAGTTCCCGACGAGAACGGCGGGGGCAATGAGCAAGAGATCTCGATGCGTTCACTGAACGTACAATTGCGTCTGGGCACCGACAACTTGGCCGGATACGAGACCCTACCGATCGCGCGGATCAAACGGTCGGGAGCTGCCGAGGCCGCCCCCGAACTGGACCAGGATTTCATTCCGCCGGTGCTCGGATGCGATGCTTGGCCGGAACTGGCGCGAGATTATGTGCGTGCGGTCTACGACATCATTGGTCAAAAGATCGAAGTGCTCAGCTCTCAAGTCATCACACGTGGGATCATGCAGGGTGCCCCGGAAGCGGGCGACATGAATCGACTGTTGATGCTGATGGCTCTCAACACCGGCTTCGCTTCATTGAGGTCGCTTTCGTTTGCCCAAGGCGTCCATCCTCATACGGCCTACACCGAGCTTTGCCGAATCGTCGGGTCCCTGTCCATTTTCCGAACGGATCGTCGTCCCGGAGACATTCCGCTTTATGACCATGACGATTTGGCGCGAATCTTTCGCTGGGTCCGCGAAGAGATTCGTTCGCTGATCACGGAAGTGCAGGAGTACAAGTTCGAACGTCGCGACTTTGTCGGCGCAGGTCGCGGCCAGGAAGTCGCCCTCGATCAGAAATGGATGGGGCGTGGCTGGGAGTGGTACATCGGCGTTCAATACGAAGACATCACCGCGACGCAGTGCCGTGACTACTTGGTGCCGGGGCGCTTGGATTGGAAACTCGGTCGAAGCGAGAAAGTGGACTTCATGTTCCGCTATCGGCAGGAAGGATTGCGAATTACCGAAACGAAAGCTCCACGTGCGCTGCCGCAGGGTGATAATTGGCTTTTTTACAGCGTTAATAAGAGCGGCCCGGCTTGGGAAGAGCTACGCAACGACGACTCACCGATGCTGGGCGTGCGGTTCAAGGAGGATTTGATCAGCAATCTGGAGAGTCTCCAGGGAAAAAAGGAATTGCAGATCAACGTCGAGGGAATACAAGGTACGTTGCGGCTGAGTCTGTTTGCGGTGCCGACCGTGACCGAAGAATAGGCGTTTCCTTTCCAACCCCTTTGCAAATCACTTCCACCAACCGCCCAACACCCGGTTAGATTTCGTCCCTCCATGTCGCCTGAATTTGCCGCCGCCGTTGACCCTGTCTTCATGTATGTCTCGTCCGTCGTTGACAACATCGAAGCCAACAAAAGCCCAAACGCGGAAGAAATCAGCGTCAAGGTGCGCGGACTTCTCGACAACGCCGAAAACAGTCTCGGCCAACGCCCCGATTGGAAACTGGCAAAGTACGCGTTGGTCGCATGGGTCGATGACCTGATGATCGATTCCGCCTGGGACGGAAATCGATGGTGGGAGCAGAACCGTTTGGAATTCAAGATCTTCAACACAACCAGCGCGTTCAGTAAGTTCTACGAAGAGAGCCAAAAGGCGACTGAGCTGCCGCAAAAGGATGCCTTGGAAGTCTTTTACGTCTGCGTCGTGTTGGGATTTCGCGGACTTTATGGCGACCCCGAGGCGACCGCCCAGCACGAGCATTTCAACGTGCCGCCGTCTCTGGACGAATGGGCACGCCGAACTTGCCTGTCGATCCAACTCGGCCAGGGCCGCCCGCCGATCTTGGAACAAGGGCGCCCCGGTTCCGGAGCTCCTCCGCTTGAAGGAAAGTACCTACTGATCAGTTCTGCGATCTGCTGCTTGCTCCTCGGCGCGATCGCCGCAGGTGTTTATCGAATGGTGATGTCATGACGAAAGTTCGCATCGGAGGTCATGTGTCATGATCATTGCGTTAAGACGCTTCATCGACGGAATCCTCTATCCGTTCCGACTGCTCGCGCAGATCCCGAGCAGTGTGATCAGCTCGCCAAAGCGTATCCTCGGCCTCTCGCTGCAGGCCCGTGCGGCATGGCTGTTGTTCTTTGGATTGCTGATCATCGCGATCGTTTGGGCCGTCCTTCGCGTTAATCTGACGAACATCGAACAGCCACAGAATTTCTATTGGCGAACGCTGCCGGTTCTGTTCTCGCTCGTGGTCGCCATTCCGATCGTCGTTTGGTACGCGCTCAAGCTTTGGCTGGAAGGTGAACCGTCGGAGTTTCCCGAGATCGATCGTGCTTGGGACTCGGCACGCGATGCGATGCGTGAACAGTCGATCGATCCATCCGAGACTCCGATCTTTTTAATCCTCGGCCCAGGCAGCGTTGACTCGGTCAACTCGTTCATGGCATCGAGCAACACACAGTTCCCTGTGCGTGTGCCGCTCGGCCCCGGTCCGATCCATGTATTTGCCAACCAACAGGCGATCTACGTGGTCTGCACCGAGTGTTGCCAGCTGAGCAAGTTATTGGGCACGCCCAGAGACTCGACCATCACGCCCGATCAGATGCCCGGCGCGGCGGCTGGATTTCAAGCCGACCGTACGATGGACCTGTCATCGATGGGTGCGGGTGGTGTTCCAGCCGCAACCCCACCGGTTCCCGGCGGACCTCCGATTCCACCGGCAGCCGCAGGCGATCCGGCGAACTATTCACCCGAAGTCCGCAACACGTTGGCGGGTCTAAATATTCCCACCCCGGCCGGTCAGGGAGCTGACATTCGCGGGACGATGATGGTCGGTGATTTGTCCGGTGGTGTTCGCACGCCGCAATTACCGCAAGGCGGCGGGATCGCCCGCGCGGTCCTGACACCGTCCGAGGCATCCGAAGCGACTGCTCGACTTGCCTATCTCTGCAAGAAATTCCGCAAGTCCCGTGACCCACTTTGCCCGATCAATGGTGTCTTGGTGTCAACGCCGTTCCGCATGCTGGCCGATGGTTCCCAGGATATGGTGAACCAGATTTTGGTCGCCCTCAAAGCCGACTTGGCGTGCCTGAGAGGCAGCTTGCGTGTCCGATGCAGCGTCACCCACATTGTTGATTCGATGGAACTGGAAACGGGCTTTCGTGAATTGGTCCGGCGAGTGGGTGCCGAACGTTCTTCCATTCAGCGGTTCGGAAAAGGTTTCGGGCTTTGGAACGTTCCCGACGCCCGGCAGCTAGACGCCGTCGTGAAGCATGCGTGCGGAGCCTTCGAAGATTGGTCGTACCTCCTGTTCCGAGAAGGCGATGGGTTGAGCAAGCCGGGTAATCGACACCTCTACTCGCTGCTTTGTCGCATCCGCTCGACCTTCCAGCCGCGGCTTGCGCACCTGATTCAATCCGCCTACGCACTCAACCCGAACGGCACCCACCAAAGTGAAGTCGAGCCGCTTCTGTTCAGCGGTTGTTATTTTGTTGCCAGTGGACCACGTCCGGACCGACAGGCCTTCCTCGCCAGCGTCTTCCGCAAAGCGACGACCGAAGAAGAAGAGCTCGAATGGGGCAGTGAGGCGGTTGCCGAGGAAGAACGGATGCAGGCGGGCGTGCGGTTGCTGATGGTCGTCAATGGAGCGCTTGTCGCAACCATTGTCGGCTTGCTCATTTACCATTTCCGAGGCTGAGATTCCGGTTCAAGGCTCACTTCATCC
>JBCBOO010000241.1:0-10262 GCA_039821235.1 Planctomycetota bacterium | reverse complement strand
TCTTGAAGAAGAATACGACTCTCACCCGTTTGCGTATCTGAAGGATTTTGGAAATTAACTGTCAACCCTGACTGCCCGGACGGATTGACCCCTCGACCGTTAAAAACAGCTCCGTTCAACACGAAACGAAAACCAACATCGTCTGTTCCAGGCCACCCGACTTCGCCTTCATCATCCGTAACTGAGTTGCCGTTATCGTCGATACCTGCAGCACCCGGCGCGTTATCAGGTCCAACGTCATAAGTCAGCAAATTAGGTGCCGTAGCAGCAACCTGATAGAGCCGGCGTGAAATCCCATTGATTTCGATCAACTCATCTCCTAACTCATCCAAGTCGATCACGAAGTTTCCTGCGAGGCCATACTCCCACTGGTTGGCAATACTCGCCCCTTCGTCATTTGTCCCGTTGTCTCTCCCAAATGACCGAACAATCCGAAACGGAACATTCGCAAGCGGGCCTTCTTCGAATGAGATGATCCGCCCCGTCATTGCATCATCATATGCTGGGGTAAGCAGGCGCTCAGCCTGATTCGTGGCAGCAAAGGTGGGATTTGAAACTTCGGAGTCACTTCCGTTGTCATGCCACCAGACAAAGTTTGTAGGGAACTTGAACAGGGTTGTTTGGGGAAGCCCCGCAGCAAGTGGCAGTAACAACCGTGCCCCCGCAACATTCTGAGTGAGGTCCGCCGTGTTACGCGGCACCTGCTTTGTGGTGGAGAAAGCAGGCCTTCGATGACCAACGAAAAGCTCAAACCCATCGATGCCGTAGAAGTCTTCTAGCAGGCTATGTCCATATGCAGCGCTGTTAGGATCATTCGTACCCACCAGCAAAGCCTTCACCGCGGCCTCGATCGGCGGTTTCGGCAAGACTTCGTTCTGGCGCCTTGTGTTACTCGCCAGCGATGACTCCGACATCTGTGAACTGAAAACGACGAAGCTGACCACCAAGACGGTGAACAACGACAGCATCCCCAGAACAACCAGCAAAACGATTCCGCCACGCTGCCGAGCTAAATGGCTTGGGCGATGACAGTTTGGGTCGGGGTGGATTCGGGTCATAAGATTTCGTCCTAGACTGTCTCACTCCGGCGAACCAGAGCCATTAAGTTTGAGAAGAGTCAATACAGGCCTTCATCCGAGATAAGCTGATGAAGGTTTGGTCTCGGCTTTTTTGCCTCACGGTGCGGAACGAATCATCCGCCGCACATCGATCACATTTGGTGTCTCGGCTACAGCTGAATCTGAATAGCTTTGACGTTGATCACACTCGGCACGAGCGTAACGATCGTTCCGTAGTCTTGATGTTCATAAACCGTCCCAACCGTTGCCGCGTTGGGATCGGCGCCTCGCGCCGCCATGTTGTCAAAATTGAATTCAGGTGGCCCCGCCCAGGTTGGTGCTGTACCGCTATAAGGCGGTGCATAAACCGTACCCGAACGCACCTGCGTTGGATGAAAGACCCAGTCGGGTCCGGAAACAGAGACACGAGTTTCAAAACAGGCCACGCCGCTGCCAAGTCCGGCGGCCGGCGTCACGATGGTTGGTTCAATCACAACCTCTCGAACCTTGAACCAAGCGAACCGGAGAACACCGGGAACGATCGGTCCGGGGACACGTGCGGTGCCGGCTACATTCAAAACCAACGGCCGTGAATACTCACGACGCATCAGCATCAGCCAGTCCCCAACCTCGACTTGCGGGACAACGAATCGGCTTGTTCGAAAGGCAAATTCTCCACCTCCGCCCACAAGTGGCCTATCGGCGAAGCTCACGTAGCCGAGCTGTTCGCCTTCGAACAACAATTCGTCATCCGTGGGCGGTGGACGCGACGTGTCGGTTGGGTCGTAAGCGGCGTATTCTTCAAGGTTAAACGCGGGTGTTCCGGCGATCGGCCGTGAGACATCGCCCCCAGGAACCGTCACTACCTGACGATCCTGCATGGTCACGATCGAAGTATCAAACAAGTTGCTACCGGTTGCCGAACGTGACATCAAAACAATCGATGAGAACCGCGAACTGACCTTATTTCGAGCGGGTGATCGCGAGCTATTTCCAGATCGTTGGACGAATATGCCAGGTCCTTTCGTCGTGTCTTCGGGTGTGACCACGTTAAAGTCGTCACTCTCCCTCATCAAGCGTTCGGCACCAAGCGACGACAACAAACCCTGGGCGGTGTCGTGAGGTAATGCGACACGAGTGAATCGGGGCAAGTCCCAGTGTGAATTCAATTGCCCGGAGATCGGATCCGAAGGCGAAAACTGATAGGGGATGTACCGTGGGTCGTAACATGGAAAGACCGTTCGGTCGTATCCATTGGGTTCCGTCGTTCCCGTGTCATCTCGAAGATTTGTTGAGGCACTGATGAACCAAGGGTCAATGCAGAACGCGTCCGGCAATGCAGGTTGGGCAATCGCTGGAGCGGGAGGGACCGTGACCGCAGCACGAGTCCAGTCGTACACATTCAAATGAGCACGAAAATCAAACGTACTGATCGTGGAAAACCGTTGACCAGACTTGTAGGAGCCCGGCGTGTTGAACGCGCTGAGCGAGTTATTCGGAACCGTAATGTTCTCGAACGAGTTCCGAAGCCGCGCAAGGTCGGTGGCAACACGATTATTGACCTCTTCCACCGCTCGATCGACTTTCAACGTGTTGGCAGCACTATTCGTGGCAACGGGCAAAATTGACGCCACTCCCAACATGCCAATGGTCAATACGGCGATCGCGAACAACACCTCCATGATCGAGAGGCCGCGGCGTTGGGAGACAACTTGATGCATAGGACCTCTCATTTGACTGTCCCCGAAGTGGCCAAGCGTCGCGACTGACGAACACGAGCGTTCATCAATGACCTGGCAGTCGGCGCCGTTCCGAATCCGTAATAGTTGGTTAATCGATTGCCGAGAGGTTGGCTCGCAACCGTGTCCAACCGAATCGAACCGCTCGAAGGCTGGACACTGATCCAAGCACAATCCGTGTTGGCAAAGTTCGGCGGTTTTGGTGGTTCGAAGGCAACCGTCGTGTCTGTTTCGGAAAGTGCAAGGTCACCCGGATGAACACTGAAGTCTGTTCCAGCAACCAGGTTCGGGAATCGCGCCCCGTCGTCGACATTGTCAAGGATTCCGTCAACGAAGCCGACGCAGAAAGAAACAGAAGTCGAGGGGTCGACTCGGGTAACTGCGAAACTCGTCAGATCAGCTCCAGCCAGAACCCGTTCGTCCGAAAAGACTCCATCAAGCCTTCCATCGGGTGCGAACATCACGACCACATCATTGAGTCTTGCATTGGCCAGGACATTCGGTGGAGCCACCGTGACGTTGGCATCCACTATGTCTTGAGCGTTGAAACGCAACGGATCATTTGATGGCCCCGAAACCGAAAGGTCCACGACTGTTCGGCCTGGCAGTGCGACAGGTGCAAGTGGAGCTCGGATCGGATTCGTCTGAAAACTGAACGAGTGCGGCTGGAACTCGGCGAGCCCATTTGGAAACACCGGCGACTCACCAACGGCAAGATTCCAGAGTCCGTCTTCGGGTGTAAAGTCAAACTGCTGTGAGGTGGCGATCGGGTACAAGCCCGAGCCTTGGTCGAAGACCATGAAATCGATCCGCGTTCCCGGTTCGCTATTCGCCAGAATCGGGTTCGAAGCAGCCGCAATTGTCGTCAAGTCCGTCACTTCGAAAACGTAGTCCGAATCCGCAACAGAGAACTTCGTTCCGATATTGATCAGCCGCCGAGCCGGTGAACCCACATCGTTTGCAGATGCGAAAACCAATCCGGAAGATGATTGAGGGATGAAGAAGTACGGCATGTAGTTAAAGTTGCCGCCCGCTAGCGGAATCGCCTCAAACACTGGATAGATATAGGACGGAATCACATCGCCGCGATATTCAAGCGGCGACTGCACGTAATACATTCGGGTGCAATAGTTGGCACGAAGGAAATCAAGATCCACCGGCTGACCGGTGCCCAAATCTCTTTGCTGACGCTCCAACACAATTCCATACGGGCGTCCTGTACGGATCGCCTGTGCCCGAGCATTGATGAATGCTCCCTTCACCAATGACGCACTACGAGCGAGTGAGTTTTGACGAAAACTGTCCTTCAGGGTCGGCAATGCGATCACCGTCAAGACAGATGCGATCGTCAAGGCGATCAGCAATTCGACGAGCGTAAATCCGCTTCGAGCTTTCACGTTGATCAGCCTTTAAAAGTCGGTATCGAGTGAAGAAATATTGTCGGACGCTTGCTCGCGATCGAGTGTTGCGCCGAGGCCGAACGTACGTGCCCGAAGGATCCCTTCAATGTCGTAGGCATGAACCGTGAACGTCCCTGAGATCGGGAAGGCGGTAACGTCCATGTAGGGATTGGGGTGGCGGTAGACGATGTTGGGCCACGCGGGCGTCGGAGTGTTCGCGGTCACAACCACATTGGATGAGCTATAGAAGTCCTTCACATCGACCCCGGATCCCGTATTCCCAAACGTACGCTGGATTCCGAATTCCCCGTCCTGGCCTGCGCTGATCACCGCGGGTGGCAAGTAATACGGAAGGTATGGCAACAGTGACGTGGGAGCAGGCGAGAAATTGCCTTGCTCATAACGCCAATCAGCCAATAGGAAATCAAAGGGGTCTGGATCGGCAGGGTACTGCTCTTCGGTTGTCGCCCCACCCCGAACGAAGTTCTTAATTGCAGGAGTGTCGTAGGCTGCCGGATTCCGAATGAACTCGTAAGGCTGGCCCCACGCATCCAAGATTTCCAAGAACCCATCTCCATCGGTATCACCAATGTTGGAACTCGGGATTTGATCGATTGCCTGAGTCTCAAACAATTCCGTCGTAGCAAGAATCAGGTACAGACATTCCGCCGATTCATTCTCCCGCGACCATACACGATCATCATCG
This sequence comes from Planctomycetota bacterium, assembly GCA_039821235.1. Classification (GTDB taxonomy): domain Bacteria; phylum Planctomycetota; class Planctomycetia; order Pirellulales; family Pirellulaceae; genus Stieleria. The sequence goes on along the minus strand of JBCBOO010000241.1, from coordinate 5,359 downwards.
ACTGCCCCGTTGTCATCGAGTAGATCGACATTGCCTGCACTGTCGGGTTCAAGAAACCGATCGAACGGAGCCTGGTAATCGGCCCCGTCGTGCGCGACGGCGATCGCGTCGATCGTTGGATCCGTCATCGGGTTGCTAGTTCCAAAAAACGCGTCCACTGCGGCCGCAGGGTAAAGTCCCGCGAGGGTTCGCATGCGGTCCCACTGAGTTGGGGGACGCACTTGTGCAACGCCGGCACGCCATCCCCCGGCAACTGGCACGCGGTACTGAAGAGTCGCCGGAGGAAGCAAGAGATCGGCTCGACACTCAGGCAAAACCATTCGGGCCAAATCCCGCCGAGCTGAAAGAATCAGTCGTGCCCGTTCCTGGGCCGCGAGCGACTGAACTGTCAACGAACTAAGTGGATAGCCAGCCGCGGTTCCCGTTGGACCGAGACCTGTCGAGTAAACCAAGTTCACGCGTGAAAGCGAGATCTCATTGACCCGCGACTGCATGAGCTGACCGATCGTCAGCACATCCGCCTGCGTTCGTTTAATACGAGCTTCGGTTGTCGCAGACGCAAGTGCCAGGGTCAGGATTCCACCAAGTGAAACCATGACCGTCAGCACAACAAGTAACTCGACGAGCGTAAACCCGAATCGTTTTGACTTCCAAGAAGTCGATCGGTCATTTCGGAAACATAGAGTCATGAGTGATCTCAGTGGGCGTATCAGCAACCGGCCTACTCCAACTCGTCTTCAAAAGTGTTGGGAATAAAGTTCGCCATGTTGTCCCGAAACGGATTGGTCGAGCGTTGGAAAACACCTCCTGTAAATCCGGTGAGATCGAAGCGAGAAACGTCCGTTCGAAAAAGGCCACTCGGATTAGTGGCTGTGGTTAGTGGCTGAACCACGTTCCCGTTGACGTGGTAGTAGACCGGATTATCCCCTGGAGCCGGATCATTCGTTGGATCAACATCCAGCAGTTCACCGTAAAATCCATCGAGCCCCGGCGCGAGAACCTGAAAGGTCTTGGGATTTGCGAACTGCCATCCCTGTAAGGCGTTTGGCACACTCCCATAGTCTCCCGAAGTGGGCGTCAATCCTGGAACATTCGAGTAAACCGGCCGAACGCCATCAAAACCGGTGACGCTGTCACTCGCTGCTCTCGCGAATCCGTTGTAGGCAGGAGCCGCCGCAGTGCCAGCGTTGTAGACGTAAGTGCGAGCATCGAAATAGACGACAGGGCTGTGGTCTTCTCGCAGCACGTAGGTTGGAAAAATATCCGTCGCATTCGCACCTGGATCGAAATCAGCGCTACGATTTCGATTCGTGAAACTCTTCGCTGCCGTCGTATCAAATGGAACGGCAGTCAACCTCGCCGGATCGAAGTCGATTTCAGGCGCGTTCCGCGTAAAGTTGTACTCATAGCTGGACGGATCATTGGGACTTGCAGTGTTCCATAGCGCGAGTGGTCCGCCCTCGCCGGTGAACGGAAATTGCGGATCAGAACTAAATCCACCCAGACTCCACACCAGCGCTTCCGCACGATCCATTGCAGTCGGATCATACCCGTTTGCAAACGGGTTCGCCGTCATCTGACTGGTCGTATCATCGTCGGCGACATCATCTAAAAAACGATAGAGGAGATTGAGCTCCGATGTCGAAATGTCAGGGAAAATCTTCAAGTAGTGACGCTTGACGATGTTCCAGTTTGAAAAATCTGGTGGATAGTCGTTGTACTTGGTGTAGTAGGACGTAATTCCATTGTCGATGACCGTCATCTCGCTCTTCATTGCGGAGCGGCGGGCGATCTTGAGGACTTGGCCGATGGCGGGGATGGAGAGCGCGGCGATGGCGCCAATGATCGTGATCACCACCAGTAGTTCCACCAACGTGAAACCCTGTCGGGGATCTCCGCCGGCCTGCCGGCCCAATCGGAACGTTGTTCTTCTTGTTCTCATCGCTCGCTCTGATTCTGCAAAAGGGAATGGGTTTCGTTGGCATTCCGCTGCGAAGGGAGCATCCCCTCCACAACAGAACGCGTTTTCGGACGCGATTTCCCGCGTCAACTGGACAGGCTGGTGATCAATGAAATCAGCGGCATAAACAAACTGATCACGATAAATCCGACCGACACCCCGAGGAACACGATCATCAACGGCTCGATCAACGCCGTCAGACCGTCCGTCATCGTGCGGACTTCTTCGTCATAAGTGTCGGCAACCTTGTAGAGCATCGTGTCCAGCTCACCGGTCTCTTCTCCGACGTCGACCATGTTGACGACCAAGTCGTTGACCACACGCGTCTTCATCTTCAGCACGTAGAACAAACAGGCAATCACCGCACCGACGCCGATCCCGTAGGCCGCGATCATCGTCAGCGTTTGAACCATCACACCGTCATCCAGCTTGGTCCCGCGACTGGTGATCGCGATCGACATCAGGATCAATCCCGGGAACGCGCCGAAGAGGGCAAAGAAGAACACCGCCATCGGATGGAAGCCCAGCACGCTGTGTTCACGCAGCGGTTTACTGATGACTTCCCCCTCGCGGACCGAATCGTTGACTTTAATGAACAGTTTTTCGAACACCGCATTGCCCGCCGTTTCGCGGGTGATATTCAAGGCTTCCAAAATCGGCACACCACTACTGACCAGCGTCCCGAGTGTCCGAGTCGTACGTGCCAGGATGTTCTTTTCGATCAAGCCGCCGAAGACGGGGACCTTGATGATGAACATGTCAAAACCGACTCGGCCGTGCCTGAATTTCCGTATCAGTTTGATGAACAGCAGGAACAAAATCGGCATCACGATTAGCAGCCACCAATAGTTCGCGAGGTAGTTACTCATCGCGATCAGCAGCAGCGTTGGTGCCGGCAATTTCAATTCAAACTCTTCGAACATCTCTTCGAAGGTCGGCACGATAAAGATCATGATCCCGGTCAGAATCAGGATCGCGACCAAGGCGACCACGACGGGATAGATCAACGCCCCTTTGACCTTTCGTTTCAGTGACTCCGCCCGCTCAAGGAACTCGGCGAGTCGCTGAAGAATCGTTTCCAGGGCACCACCGGCTTCACCGGCCTTGATCATGTTGACGTAAAGGCGGCTGAATACCTTGGGCGACTTGCTCATCGCTTCGCTGAGCGTGGCACCGCCTTCGATCTCGTCGCAGACATCCATCAAGGCGAACTTGAGTTTGCCGGGCTTTTGGTTGCCTTCCAAGATCTTGAGCGATCGCAGAATCGGCAGACCGGCGTCTTGGAGAATGGACAATTGACGCGTGAACGCGCAGATGTGTTTTGTCTTGGCACCACCGATGGCAAACCCTTTCTTACGGCCTTTGCTGCCGCTGGTTTTGGTGGTCGTCGCGGCTTTTTTGACGGAGATCTTCGTGACGAAGTACCCCATCTGCCGAATAGTGGTCTGCGCCTCTTCTTCGGTAGCGGCATCGATTTCGTCGCGGATCTCCTGACCCGCGGCGTCCATCGCTTCGAACTGATAAGTAGGCATCGCTGATTCGCCTCGGCGTTAACAGATGAGGTGGGCGTCACGATCGCACGCCCGAGTGGAATGTGTTGGTTGTACGAACGCGCGGTTATTCGGCGACCGTTTCACGGACGACTTCATCCAGCGTGGTCACGCCATCAAAAGCCATTTGCATGCCCGCATCACGGAGTGTGATCATGCCGTTCTTTTCTGCTTCGCTGCGCATCTCGTCGGTCGATGCGTTGGTCATGACCATCTCGCGAATCTTGTCGTTCAAGACCATTAATTCGAACAACGCGATTCGGCCCTTGTACCCGGTGTTGTTGCACTGGTCGCAGCCGGTGCCCTTGAAGAAGCTCTTGCCGGCGACGTCTTCCGGTTTCATCCCGAGTTCGAACAGCAAGTCCGTGTTGGTTTTCGTTTCTTCACGGCACTTGGTGCAGATCCGGCGAACCAGTCGCTGGGCCAAGATCGCTTCCACCGTCGCGCACGTCATGAACGGCGGGATGCCCATGTCTTTGAGACGCGTCACCGTTGCGGGAGCACTGTTGGTGTGCAGCGTGCTGAAAACGAGGTGACCGGTCAGTGCGGCCTGGATAGCGATCTCGGCGGTTTCCAAGTCGCGGATTTCGCCGACCAGAATGATGTCCGGATCCTGACGCAAGATCGCTCGCAGGCAACTGGCGAACGTGACACCCACGTCATGATCGATGGGGATTTGAATGATCCCGTCGATGTCGTATTCGACCGGATCTTCCGTCGTGATCAGTTTGTCCTTGATGTCGTTCATCTCGGAAAGCGACGAGTACAGCGTCGTCGTCTTGCCGCTTCCCGTCGGGCCGGTGACCAAGATGATTCCGTTCGGCCGATCGATCGCCTTGCGGAAATCACCCATTGTCTGCTCGTCCATCCCCACGTTTTCCAGGGACAGGTTCACGACCGATCGGTCGAGGACTCGCATGACGACGCTTTCGCCAAAGATCGTCGGCAGGACGCTGACGCGAAGGTCGACCGGGTGCCCACCGACCATCAACTCGATCCGCCCGTCCTGCGGCATCCGACGCTCGGCGATGTCGAGGTTGGCCATCACCTTGATCCGCGTCGTGATCGCGAAGGCGAGGTGTCGTGGCGGCGGAACCATTTCGTAAAGAACGCCTTCCGCCTTGATCCGAATTCGGAACTCGTCCTCAAACGGCTCCAAGTGAATGTCACTGGCGTGATCCTTGATCGCCAACAACAAAACCATGTTCAACAGTTTTCGAACCGGTGCCGAATCCGCGAGGGCTTCGGCATCAGTGATATTAAATTTTTCGTCTTCGAGCGCCGAAACCGCGGCAATCAACTCGGCGTCTTCGGCGAGTTCCTGAACGAGTTTCTCGACACTCTCCGATTCGCTGTCGTAGTAGCGTGTGATGCACGTGCTGATGTCGCGTTCGGTCGCGACGACGACGTCAATTTCGTAACCCAAAAAGGTACGCAGTTCATCCTGCACGCTTAAATTCTGCGGGTCACAGGTTGCGACCGTCAGCGTGTTGTCTTCGAACCGGATCGGGACGACGCGGTAGAGCTGCGCCATGGTCTCGGTCAGCTTTTCGACCAAGTCTGGCGCCAGTTCGACTTCTTCCAGCGACACCGTTTGCATCGACATTTGTTCGGCCAACGCCTGAACCAGTTGATCTTCCGTGATCAGCTGCATGTCTTCGGCAACTTTGCCAAACAGCGCACCGGGCTGCTGCTCCTGTTCCTCGAGCACGATATCGCGTTGCTCGTCGGTCAGGAAACCAAGGTCGACCAGAATCTGTCCGATGCGTCGGGGTGCCATAGCGTTTGTGTTTGGAAAAGTGGATGAGGGTGGTTTCGTCGCGGAAGCGATCCGGAAAGCGGGGTTGGC
>JBCBOO010000240.1:0-10278 GCA_039821235.1 Planctomycetota bacterium | reverse complement strand
CGTAAGCAACAGCGAAAGTCCCCAGGAAGACTACCTGGTTGATAGGCCGGATGTGTAAGCACCGTAAGGTGTTCAGCTAACCGGTACTAACGGACGAAGGGTTGGCCATCGATATCCCGCACTCATGATTCTGTCATGTTCGTGATACGCTGGTTCGTAGAACTAACTGCCATTACCAAACAACCGGCCTGGCGTGTGCGAAACATCGCACGTTAGGTCTTTTGGCGACCATATCGGAAAGGTCCCACCTGTTCCCATCCCGAACACAGAAGTTAAGCTTTCCGAGCCGATGATAGTGCCCACCAGCGTGAAAGTAGGTATCGCCATTTTTTAAAACCTCTCTTGGTTCCCAAGAGAGGTTTTTTTTATGCGCCCTCATGGAGGATGTTCGATCTGGCAGTACCTGGATTGCCCATGTCGACGTCACTCGCACACTCGGGTGGTCGCGTGGATTGGGATGACCTACGCTTCACAATTACGAGTCTAGATTCGAAATCCACCCGACCCAAGGATCCCGGAGCACGATGTGAAGGGGCGAAACCAGCAGAATGGCTTTGGTACGTTTGGCGGAGTCTTCACGCCCTGCGTGTTGACGATTCTGGGCGTCATTATGTTTTTGCGATTCGGGTTTGTCGTGGGGCAGGCTGGAGTAGCTGCCGCCCTCATCATCGTGTTGGCTAGTAAAACAATCACGACACTCACGACGCTCTCTCTTTCGGCGATCGCAACGAATACTCGAGTGGAAGTCGGTGGGGCTTACTTCCTGATCAGTCGCAGCTTGGGACCCGAGTTCGGGGGCGCGATCGGGTTGGTGTTCTTCGCCGCCCAAGCTTTGTCGGTCGCGATGTACGTGATCGGTTTTAGCGAGGCGCTGTTGGTGTTCTTGCCGGAGGGCACATCGCCCTTGTTGGTCGCGTCGCTCACAAATTTTGTAGTCGCTATCTGCGTTTTTATCGGCGCAAGCTGGGCGATCAAAATTCAGTTTGTGATTCTGGCGAGTGTGGTGCTTTCGTTGGTTTCATTCTACGCGGGCACGTTGCAGCAATTTGAGGCATCAAATTTGGCTGCGAATTGGTCTCCCGACTTTTCCGGCGGTGAAACGTTCTGGACGATGTTCGCATTGTTCTTTCCCGCGGTGACGGGAATTATGGCGGGTGCAAACATGTCCGGCGACCTGCGCGAGCCCGGGCGTGCGATCCCACGCGGTACACTTGCCGCGGTGGTGGTCACGTTGATCGTGTACGCCTCGATGGCGTTGCTGCTCGGGGGCAGCGCATCACGTTCCGAGCTGACGGGCAGCAACTTGGTCGTCGGAAAAGTGTCGTGGATACCTGCGCTAATCACCGTAGGCGTTTTCGCCGCAACGCTTTCATCTGCAATCGGAAGCATGATGGGGGCGCCAAGGATTTTGCAGTCTTTGGCACGCGACCGGGTCTTCGTTCGTTTGGCGCCGTTTGGTGCGAGTAGCCAAGACGGCGAACCACGTCGAGCCATTCTTGCGACGGCGCTGATTGCTCAAGGAGGCATACTTGCCGCGGACCTCGATACGATCGCGCCGCTGATCACGATGGCTTTCTTGCTGACGTATGGATTGTTGAACCTTGCCACCTTCTATGAATCGATCACGAAAAATCCCAGCTATCGTCCTCAGTTTCGTTACTGCAATTGGGTGACGTCGCTGATGGGAGCGATCGGTTGTGGTGCCGTGATGTTGTTGATTGATTGGCGTTGGGCCTTGGTGGCCAGTGGACTGGTCGCGGCGATCCATCGGTATTTGGTGCGAGCGGATGTCAACGCGGGCTGGGGAGATCTCAACAGCGGATTGCTGTTCGAAAGGACGCGTCGGAACTTATTGAAGTTAGAGGACAGTCTTTATCACCCCAAGAATTGGCGACCGTTCGTCTTGGCACTTAGCGGTACGGGATTCTCGCGTCCGCACTTGGTCATCTTTGGAAGTTGGCTGACGCGCGAAACCGGCGTGCTGACGCTGGGGCAAGTCATCTCGGGAGGGTTGGACGACCAATCACAGCGGCTCTTGGGACAGGAAACGATTCTGCACTCGATGATCCAGGAGCATAAACTGGCCGCGTTTCCCGCCGTGGTCGTCGCGGAGGATTACACCGCAGGCGTGGAAGCCTTGGTCCAGTGCCAGGGGCTTGGGCGGCTTCGCCCGAACGTGATTTTGATGGGATGTCCTTTATCCGAAGACCGAATGCGAGTTTTCGGGGGGCTGCTACGTAAGTTGCGCGACCTTCGTCGCAGCATCGTTGTGTTGCGTCAAATGGATGAACCCAACTGGGAAAACGTCGCCCCCGGAGGAACGGTCGATGTTTGGTGGCGAGGTCGCGAAAACGGTGAGCTAATGGTTTTGCTCGCTCACCTGATGTTGTCACATCCGACTTGGAAAGGGCGCCGACTGCGTTTGCTTCGTGTGGTGCAATCCGAGTCCGCGACCGAAGAAGTCAAACTCCATTTGGAAGGGTTGCTTCGAGATGCCCGTATCGAGGGCCAAAGCAAAGTCGTTGTCTCCAGTCACCCGTCGGAAGCAATTCAATCGACCAGCAAGGATGCCGCTTTCGTGTATCTCGGGTTGATGGTCCCCGAAGAGGGCCACGATGCAGAGTTCCTGCATCGTATCGAAGAGCTCGTCGGCGACTTACCCAGGGTGGCTTTCGTACAAAGTGCCGGTGGGATGAAACTGGAAAGCTAAGTTTCAATGCCAGCACTTCTCGCGGTTCATGACGCAAGCGTTGCGAAGCAAGTCATCACGCCGGATCGGCGCACCAACGTCGCCGCATGCTCCACAGGCGTGGAAGCCTCGGTCCAGCTGCCGACGGAGCTACCTGCGCGGGGATCGTTTTTCTTGGTGGGTGGTCGGCCCAATGGAGCTGGCCTAGACTCGCAGGCCCCCTAAAATTACCCCCATCCTTCCTGGGAAATAGAACAATGAGCGAGCAGTTTCGACCAGGCACAAAGGCGTTGCATGCCGGCCAAGAGCCCGATTCCGCGACGAATAGCCGCGCGGTTCCGATTTATGCGACGACCAGTTATACGTTCAACGATACCGATCACGCCGCCGCGCTGTTCGGGTTGACTGAGTTCGGAAACATCTACAGTCGGTTGATGAACCCGACGGTCGATGTTCTGGAAAAACGCTTGGCCGCTTTGGACGGAGGCGTGACCGGATTGTGCTTTGCATCCGGTCAAGCTGCGATCACTGCGGCGGTTCTCACACTTGCGCACAGTGGACAGAACATTGTCAGCAGCACGTCACTTTACGGCGGCACTTGGACGCTCTTCACGCAAACACTCAAAAGCATGGGGATCGAAGTTCGTTTCTTTGATCCAGACCATCCCGAGCAAATTCACGAACTGGTCGACGAGAATACTCGACTGGTCTACATGGAATCGATCGGTAACCCCAAGAATGATGTGCCGGACTTTCGGGCCATCGCCGACGCCGCCCACTTGGCTCCCCATGGAGCGCTTCCGGTGTTGTGTGACAACACGGTGATGACGCCGATGTTATTGCGACCGATTGAACATGGTATTGATGTGGTCATCTACAGCACCACCAAGTTCATCGGTGGTCACGGGATTCACATCGGTGGTGCCATCGTTGACAGCGGAAACTTCAAGTGGGCTGATCAGCCGGAGAAGTGGCCCGAATTCTGCGCCCCATCGCCTTCCTATCACGGTGCTGTTTTCGAAGAGCATTTGCGACCGATGGGCAATATCGCCTATCTGCTGCACATTCGCACGCACTGGCTCCGAGACACGGGCGCGGCAATGAGCCCGTTTGCGGCGTTCCTTTTCCTACAAGGACTGGAGACGCTTCACCTACGGATGCCACGTCACTGTGAAAACGCATTGAAGATCGCCCAATTCCTGGAATCCCATGAAGCCGTGGAATGGGTGAACTTCCCAGGGCTGCCTTCACACAAGGACTTCGATCGAGCTCAAAAGTATCTTCCTGATGGTCAGGGTGCCATCATGGGATTCGGGATTCGGGGTGGCATGGAAGCGGGAAAGCGATTCATCAATGCGTGCAAGCTGTGTTCGCATTTGGCGAACATTGGGGATGCGAAGACGCTGGTCATCCATCCGGCGAGCACCACCCACCAGCAACTCTCGGAAGACGAACAGCGCCGGACAGGCGTCGTACCCGAGTACATTCGAATGTCCGTCGGGATTGAGGACGCTCAGGACATCATCGAGGACCTGCAGCAGGCGCTAACAGCGGCGACGCAGTGAGCCGATGCCTTCTCCCCCCAGCGGCCCCGTTGATTTTTTAATCCGACGCGCAGCGAGGGATCGTCGCTATCCCTTGCTGACGCTGAGGGTTACTCAATCAACAGCCTGTGACGGCCATTCAATCAGCGGCCCCTAATCGAGTTTTGCAATCCGTCGATCATCCGCGTTGGCAATTTGATCGACGGCAGTGGTCGTCTTCGTCGATGCGTAGGTTCGATTCAGAAAACTCTTGACGTCTTGTTTCTGATCGTCGGTCCAAAAATCCGTCACCGGGTCTGCCTTTAACTCTTGATAAAGATCATGGAGGGCGAGCTGAATGGCTTCGTTGGTCGGCGTCCGCTTGCCCGCTGGCAATTCCGCTCGCAACTTCAAGAGTCCTTGGATTTGTTTGCGATGTGCGGCAAAAGCATGATCGTCGAGTGGGAAAGGCCACTCCGCGATCTCGGCTCTTTCCGCGACGGCTTTCTTCTGTTTCCGCTCCAGGTTGCGGGCAAGAATTTTGGCCTTCTCTCGCTCGCGAGCCGCATCCCTCATCCCACGCAGCTCCATGATCTGCTGAAGTTCGTAGCGACGATTCTGCAAGTACATGTTTCGGGCGATTTCTTGATTCTTCAAGGCTTCGCTTTGATAGTAGGCTGCTTGGCCGCGAGCCGTTGTGACCGCTGCAACGCCCCTCAAATACCCTTCCGCCAAGGTCGACGCGTGAAATCCGCCCCCGAAAGCAGGACGGTATCCCTGAAAACCGAATGGCTGGCGGTACGGAACGGCGAAGTCACATTCGCTGGCCGACAGCGACGTGTTGATTCCGAATGACTGTGCGACCGCCGAAACAGGCTGCAGCGCGAACGATGCGAGCGTGAACACAAGTCCAACGGCGATTGATTTTCCCCGTGTCATGATTGGTTTTCCCCGTGCTGAGTTGCTGTTATTCGTAGTCCCGTGCTCGGACTACCGTCACCGCAGTCCACCCTTACAGTTCGACTGTAAAGCGAATGGAACGTGACTGAAGCGTACTTAGCTACTACAAAGCAACTCGCGTGCCAGCGAAATATCAGTCCGGATTCTCGGTCGGATCCTTTTCGCTTATCCCTGCCAACCGCCCGAATCCAGCTCCAGATCGGGAGGATTTCGCTTTGTTGGCGCGAAGTTGCCTCGGCCGATGAAGTCAAGTTGACAACAGGGCGTCTCAATTTGGGTACGCAAGAAAGCGCACTCGAAAGAACTATCGGCCGAGATAGGCGTCGATCTGTTCGGCTTTGCGGAGGAGGTAGGGGATGTGTTGTTCGGTGGTTTTCACGAGCCGGGATAACTGCCGCATTTGGTCGGAAAAGTCGCCCGCGAACTTCCGTTGTTGCTCGTCACGCCAGGTCTGTTCCAGCTGGTTCATTTGAGTTCCCAGCGCAGTCGAACGTTCCTTGAGTTCTTCGACGAAACGGTGAAGGTGCGAAGCGAACTGACGAAGCTGTTCGGGATCGACGACGGCTTGATTCATAACGAGTTCTCGTTGGCAGAAGGTTGATCCATTCGTCGCAGCATCTCGTGATACTGAGACCCCGTGGCAGTGAAAGAGTGTTTGTCAGCCAATTCGCACAGCATTTGAAGGCTGGCGCGGCGGAGTGCCTCCGGTGCGACAACTGCTCGGCGCATCGCGATCGCGCGAAGTTCTTTCATGGCGGGAATTTCTTTACCGAGGGCCATCAAGCACTTTGCCCGCAGGAAGTGTGCTTGGGGGGCGAACTCATCGTGCGATAGCAGTTCGCCGCAATCCTCGAACGAGTCCTCAAACATCTCCGCATCAAATTTGGCTTCGGCAAGTGCCATCCGCAGGGGCGTTTGGCTGGGGTCCCGCTGCAAACGAGCGTGGCAGACGTCCATCCGCCGGCACGCCCAGTCACTTTGGCTTCGTTCCAGTTCTCGCAACGCTTCGGGGCTCTTGAGCCGAGCGGCCAAGTCACTCACTTCACGAAACTGTTGAAGCGAGCGTGCCAAGATTGCTTCTTCGAGTTGGAAGCGAACGGATTCGTTTTCCGGAAAAATCTCGGCGGCTTGGGTCAGCAGGCGTTTCGCTTCGAGGGGGCGTTCTTCCTGGCGATAAATGGCGGCCAATTCCAAGAACCCTTCCAGATCGGTCGGGTTTGACTTCAGCTTGTGCTCCAATTCCTGTCGGCGTTCAAGCTGGACAGGGGCACGGGATTCGTCATCCTCGCCAGATTCATCCTCGGGCGTGGGGGCATCGCGACGCAGCAACTCATCGGGACTGACGGGCCGCCAACGTCCTCCCTCGAGAGGACTAAGGTTGGGGTTGCCCGAGTCTGGACCGGCGGGGGACTCGTCTGCTGCCATCGTGGGATCGCGTGGTTAGAAAGGATGAATCCGCGGAAAAGCCCGAAAAGTGTGCCCACTCAGTGTGAACACTTCCTTTCAACAACGCAAATTCAAGAGTTTTTTGCGACGCGCGGAGATGAGGTGATTCGCGGTGGTTTCGAAGCTCATGTCATCGAGGGCCGACAAAAAAACGGCGATCAAGCCGAAGAGGCCGTGATCACCGTTTTGTATCGGATCGACTGAATCGCGCCTTGGCTCACCAGGGCGAGCGGAGGTAGTAGTATCCGAACTGATCGGTGTGACTCGGCCACGGCGGAGTCGGTCGAAGCGAACCTCGGGGAGCAGCTCCCATGCCTGGGGCACTGCGGCCGTACTGGTGATGAATTGGATACATCAGGTTCTGCCCGACGCCCCACGAGTAGCTTTGTTGCATGTGCGCGGTCGGCGGTACGACCACGGCCAGTGGCTGGCCATAGCTCTGATGGTAATATCCGCCGTGCCAAGGCCGGTTCATTGAAAAGTTGTGTGCCCAGACCTGCGTGACCGCGTACGGATCGCCGGCTTCGCAGGGTGCAGACTGAGTCAATGCCGTACCGAACAGGCAAGCGGCGACAAGGAGTAGTTTTCGCATCACTCGATCTCGAAATCGGGGTGGTTGGCGGATTGGTTTGAGCGGCGTTGACTAGCGTGGCAAACGCAGCTTGTTCCAGTAAAGGTTGCTCACCGCGGTCTTGATCGGCGGCGCGTAGTAGAGGGCACGCGTTCGGTTCATCCCGCGGCCGTTGTCGTAAGTGTTGTGGTACTTGTTCTTGTGCCAGTACATGAACTCGTGCGGATAGAACGGTTGGTAGGTGTTGAAGGTGTGTCCGACGAAATGCGGCACCGGCAACGGCGAAATGTACATTTGCGCGTTGGCCGAGTTGCAATTGCCCTTCGAGTAGAAGTTGTAGAACAAGTCGGGCTGGTCGTACTTCCGCCCCTGGCAGCCGACGTCCGTGCATCCCTTGCAACCCAATCGTCCGCCGAGGCGGCCGCCCAAGCCACATCGGCCGTCTTCGCAGTCACCGCCGCAACTGCCACTCGAGCAATCACCGCCGCAGCTGCCACTTGAGCAATCGCCCACGCTGGCACCGCAGTCACCACTGGCACAGCCGGTCATTTGTACTTCGCCACTCAGGTCACCGACAAAGCCACTGGCGGGTGCCACGGTATCGCTGATCACCTGGCTTCCGACAACGAACGTGTCGTTGGCAGTGACGCCGGCGGATAGACCGGCACACGCGACCAATGCTGCAGCAACGCTTTTCATGAATCTCAATCGAAGTTTCATCCGGTGGTTCCTCCGAACCTCATTTTCAGCCATTGAATCCGTTCATTGCCCGACCGCCGGATGGGTCTCCTCCGCGTGCAGCAAGCTGCCGTGCGGGCATTACTATCTCACACGTTCAGCTTCATCGGCGTTCTCGGCTTGATCAGTCGAGCCGTTGGATCATGGCAGGTGTTTTCGAATCCTTGCGCAACTCCGTTAGTTTCGTTATCCTCGCGTTGAACCTGACAAAGTGGCTAACCCGCATTCCTTGACACGTGAACGACCCTTCGTGAAGACGGCTTCCAGTAAACGCGATCGAATTGAGACCTTGCTGGTCGGCGGAGGAGTGGTGGGGCGTTCGATTGCGCTCGCCCACGTGCGACGCTCGGTGCCGTTTGCCATCGCCGATCAAGACGCTCACGCCCTGGAGCGGTTTGCGGATTCGCTGCATGCAAGCGGAGTGAAGGCGACTCCGGGTGACCCGTTGTGGGAGGGCGTCCACACTCTGCTGGTGGGCGGGCAGGACGCCGAGGTCTCGCCGGTGCTGATGATTGAATCCGTTGCCGAAGACCTCGAGGTGAAGCAACAGCTGTTTCGCAAAGCCTCACAGTCGCTTTCACCGGATTGTGTGCTTGCATCCAATACATCGACTCTGCGCCTAAATGAGATCTTTCGGGACGTTCCGCACCCGGAACGAGTCGGCGGCATGCACTTCTTTATGCCCGTTGAACAGCGGTCGGCGGTGGAGATCATTCGCACGTCTGGCACGTCGCGGAATACGTTGGAGAGAATTTCCAAACACGCGTCTGATCTCGGAAAGCGGGTCATCGAGTGCCGTGACGCACCCGGCTTTGTCGTCAATCGATTGCTGTCCCCTTACCTCAATCAGGCACTGCGTCTACTCTGCCACGGTTGCGATGAAGGTCAGTTGGAACGCGCGGCACTCGCGTTTGGCATGCCGCTTTCCCCACTCGAATTGATTGATTGGATCGGTGCGCGGACGATGTACCAAGCCGGTCGTGCCTTCTTGAATGCGTTCCCGAAACGAATGGATCCTTCACCGATCGTCCCCGCACTCGTCAAGCGAGAACGCTTCGGTCGACACACTTGCAAGGGGCTTTTCGACTACGACCAAAGCGGACGCCGGTCTCAGACGCTCGCCGCCGAATGCCGTCAACTCATCGCAGACTACCAATTGAAACAGCTTGAGTTGACCGACGGCGAGGTCTTGCTATTGCTGTCGATTCCGATGTGGATCGAGGCTCAGGCGTTGCTTCGTGAAGAGGTGGTCGATGACATGGGCGCCATCGACTTGGCGATGGTTGGTGGGCTTGGTTTTCGTAGCGAACTGCGATGGTCGGAGTTCTTCCAGGAAGTCGGCGCACGACGCATCGAGGAGACGGCCGAACAGTGGTCGGGCACCTTCCGCACGATGCAACTTTCACGCGACAAAGTGGAGTGACATTGGAACCGGAACCCGTTACCTCCGTATTCGTCTACGGAACACTCAAACGTGGACAATGTCGAGAACACCTTTGGCCCCACCGACCAACACGCATTGTCGTCGCGAGGTTGCAAGCGGAGTTGTGGGGGCGCCACGATTACCCCGCTCTGTCGCCGGGGGATCACTTGGTCACCGGCGAACTGTGGCAGTTCCAGCCCGAACAAGTTCCAATGACAGTTCAGGTCCTTGACCAGATTGAAGGCACGAATGGAAACTCGCCGACCGATTTGTATCACCGGCATGTCGTCCAGGTTCGGACCGATGTGAACGAGCAAATCAGCGCCTACACGTACTACTACGCTCGAGACCCCAGCGAAGATGGCTTCCAGCCGGTGCCTGTCCAAAACGGGTATCAGAGCTGGCCCTAAATCGCGTGAACAGATTAAAACGTAGGACAGGCTTCCAGCCTGTCCAATCAAGGGTAACAGGCTTCCATCGCTTCCAGCCTGTCCAATCAAGGGTGGAAGGCTGGAACCCTGTCCTACTTACGCCCCCGCGTCGTTCAGTAATCAGGAATCAGTAACTGCTCGACCGCAACGCACCGACACTACGTCGCATAACGCGTGATGATTTTCACGATATCCGCGACGTGATTGTTCTTGCGAAAATCGAACTTGAGCGGTTCGGGGGTACTGGATAGCCAGAGTTTCAGATCGGAGTCCAAATCGAAAGTGCCCGCACTTTCAACGGAGTACCGTACGATGCTGCGGTACGGGATCGAAAGGTATTCCGTCTTCCGCCCGGTCACACCTTGTTTGTCGATGAAGATCATTCGTCGGTTGGTCAGCACAATGAGGTCGCGAATCAGCTGGTACGCCTGTTCGACGACCTCTTCTTCAACCATGATCGACGCGATCTGTTTCTCAACTTTGTCGAGGTTGGCTTC